>VAZR01000254.1 GCA_005888515.1 Alphaproteobacteria bacterium
TGCCGCCGGCCTCACGGTCGAGCCGGGCGAAGCGCCAGCCCTTGCAGCAGAACCAGCCGATATCCTCGTCGGGATCGCCCCATCCGGCGAATTCCCAATCGAGGATCCCGGTCAGCTCTGAGGCGTCCAGCATGTAGTTGCCGGTGCGGAAATCGCGGTGACACAGCACCGGATCAAACAGCGGCGGGAGGTAGGTTTCCAGCCAGCGGATCGCCCATTCAAGAACCGGCCGCGGGTTCGGGCGTCCGTCAAGATAAGCACGAAAACCCGTGATCTGCCGCGCCGGAGCACTCTCCTCGGGGGACGGCAGGAAGGCCAGATCGGCGCGCGGCGGGCGGATTGTCTGGATGCGTGCCAGCTCCTCGCCGAGTTGCGCGGCAATCCGCGGCAATGCCGGTTCGAGCACCGGATCCGCGGTGATCTGGCGCCCTTGCGCGGTGCCGGCGACCCGCCGCATCACAAAGAATGGTTTGCCGATGAGGGCCGGATCGGCCTGGGCGAAGAGCGGCTCGGGAACCGTGACCCCGTCCGCGAACACGGCCTTCAGCACGACGAATTCATCGAGGCGCGGCAGGCTCGACGGGACCCCGGTCGCCGCGTCGGTGCGCAAGACGAGACGCTGCCGTCCGGCAAGCGGGCCATCCGAAAACGCGGCGTCGATACCCCAATTCTCCTGGATCGCGCCACCGGGAAGCAGGTCACAGGCGGTGATTTCGACCGTTGTCGCCCCGCTCGCCTCCGCCAGAAAGCACGACAGCGGGGCGAGATCAAATCGCGGCAACGCCGTGACCGCCATCGACCGAGATGACCGCGCCGGTCACGTAAGTGCTGGCGGCCGACGCCAGAAACAACAGCGCGCCGTCGAGATCGTCGGGCTGGGCGATGCGCTTCAGCGGGATGCGCGAGATCAGCCTTTGGCCGGCCTCGGTCTTGAAGAACTCGCGGTTGAAATCGGTCTCGACATAACCGGGCGCCAGCGCGTTGACGAGAATCCGGTAACGCGCCAACTCCATGGCCAGCACATGGGTCAGGTGAATGAGACCGGCTTTCGCGGTGCAATAGGCAGGCACCTGGCCGATGGTGCGGAAACCCAATACCGAGGCGATGTTGATGATGCGGCCCGGCCTCTTCCGTTCGACGAGGTGATGGGCGAACTCGCGGGCCGCAAGCCAAGCGCCCTTCAGATTGGTATCGACGACATAGTCCCAATCGGCCTCGCTGTGCTCGAACAGCGGCTTCGACACGACGACGCCGGCATTGTTGACCAGGACCGAAACCGGCCCGAGCCGGTCTTCGGCGGCGGCGATCGCGGCGACGATGCTCTGTCGGTCGGTAACGTCGCAGGTAACCGGCAGGCATTCGCCGCCGCGGGTTTCGATCTCGTGCGCCAGCTCGGCGAGACGCTCGGCGCGGCGCGCCGCCAGCGCCACCTTGGCCCCGGCAGCGGCGAGCACCTCCGCAAAATGCTGGCCGATGCCGCTCGAGGCACCGGTGACCAGCACCGCCTGGCCGGTGATGTCGAAACTGGGGACGGCAGCACCCGTGTCGCTCACGATGCGATCTCCTTGGCGCGCTCGCGCAGCGCGTATTTCTGGATCTTGCCGGTCGAGGTCTTCGGCAGCGGGCCGAACACGACGCTCTTCGGCACCTTGAAATGCGCCAGATTGGCGCGGCAGAAGGCGATGATGTCGGCGGCCGCGACGTCGCCGGCATCCGGCTTCAGCGTGATAAAGGCGCAGGGCGTCTCGCCCCATTTCTCGTCGGGTTTCGCCACCACCGCGGCTTCCATGATTTGCGGATGCCGGTACAGCACCTCCTCGACCTCGATCGAGGAGATGTTCTCGCCGCCGGAAATGATGATGTCCTTCGAACGGTCCTTGATCTCGACATAGCCGTCGGGGTGCATGACCGCGAGATCGCCGGTATGAAACCAGCCGCCGGCGAAGGCTTCGTCGGTGGCGGGCGGGTTTTTCAGATAGCCCTTCACTAGTGTCAGGTACTGCACGCCCTGCCGCGCCATCTTCGCGGAGCGTTCGGCGAGCGGCAGCGCCGCCCAATCCTCCTGCCAACCACAGGAGGTCGACGGCCCATAACTCTCGGTCAGCCCATAGAGATGGGTCACGCGGAACCCCATGCGCTCCATCGCCTCGATGACAGCCGAGGGCGGGGCGGCGCCGCCGGTCGCGACCTCGACGATTTGGTCGAAATGGCGCTTCAGGCTGTCGGGTGCATGCACCAGCATGTTCAGAACGATGGGCGCGCCGCACAGATGCGTGACCCGGTGCTCGGCGATCGCCGCGAAGATCAGCACCGATTCGACCCGGCGCAGGCAGACATGCGTGCCGGCGACGGCGGTCACCGCCCAGGTGTAGGTCCAGCCGTTGCAATGGAACATCGGCAGGGTCCAGAGATAGACCGACTGCCGGTCGAGCCCGAAGGTGATGGCGTTGCCCATGGCATTCAGAAACGCGCCGCGGTGGTGGTAGACGACGCCTTTCGGATTGCCGGTCGTGCCGGAGGTGTAATTCAGCGCGATCGGCGCCCATTCGTCAGCGGGCGGCGACCACGGGGCGGTGGGGTCGCCCTCGGCGAGAAACGTTTCGTATTCCACACCGCCGAGCGCGTCTTGGCCGCTGCCGTCATCGATCTCAACGACCGGAATTTGCCTGCCCAATTCACCGAGCGCGGCTTTTGCCAATGGCGCGACTTCGCGGTCGACGATCAGCATTTTGGCGGCGCCGTGGCCCAGGATGAAGCCGATCGAGCGGGCGTCGAGCCGGTAATTCAGCGCGTTCAGCACCGCACCCGCCATCGGCACACCATAATGCGCTTCAAGCAGCGCCGGCACATTCGGCGCCATCACCGCGACGGTGTCGCCGCGGCCGATGCCGCGCCGGCGAAGCGCGTCGGCGAAGCGACGGCAGCGCTCGTGGAATTGCCGATAGCTAAAGCGGCGCTCGCCATCGATGACGGCAAGCTTGTCGGGATAGATCGCGGCGGTGCGGGCCAAAAAGCCGAGCGGCGTCAGCGCCGTGAAATTCGCGGGATTGCGCGCGAGATGCGGCGCATCGTAAGGCTGCCTAGCCATGGCGGCATCCTTATGGGAGGTGCCGCCAGAGATCAATGCGGAAGACAGTTTTCATCGTGCCCTGCGGTTGCGGCCGGCTGCCAATCTGGACGCCGCCATTGGCGAGAATGACCCGGCGCGAAGGCTCGTTATCCTCGTCGCAGGTTATTTCGAGGCGCCGCAGGCCGGTTTCGCGGGCCACCGGCAGTATCAGCGCCAGAGCCCGGGTCGCATAGCCGCGCCGGCGCTTCCACGGCACGACCGCATAGCCGATATGGCCCGAAACGTAGTCGGGAACATCATCGCTGCCAGCCACGTAGCGGAGATTGATCGCGCGGCTGAAGTTGCCGTCATCGAGCCAGAACACGGCGCCGGGGAGACGCGGCACCTGCCTCCCCGAGGCTTGAGTGAACATCCCATCCTGACGAGTCAGATCGGCCAGGAATGCGGCGGGATCGCGGCTGATTGCCGCCAATTGCGCTGCGCTGACATCGCCGCTCGTATCGGGCGACCAGCCCGCCGCAAGCGCCGCAGCATAGTCCGGCAGGCGTTCGAGGCTCGGCGCGACGAGTACCAGCGGCTTCGTCGTCTGTTGCGGAAGGCGCTTCCCCACCCGCACGGAGTGGGCGCGTTCCGGCTCAACATCAAACCACGGCCCCATCTCGTAACCATGATTACGGTAGAAGCCAAGCGCGGGCTTGATGGCGTTCAGGATGACCTCGCCGCAACCGAATGAAATTGCCCGCTCCTCGGCAACACGCAGGAGCACCGTCCCATGCCCTTCCCGCTGCCGATCCGGTCGGATCGCAATCAGGCGAAACGCTGCGTGCGCTTGTCCCAGGAAATCGATGCGGATCGTGCCGATCGCTTCGCCGTCAAGCCGCAGCAGATGGGGAAAATTCAGCTCCTTGAGCTCGTCGGCATCGTTCGCGTCGTAGGTCTGGCCGGGCAGATACCGCTCAAATATCGCGACCCGCCGGATGTCGTGATAGGCGACCCATTCCGCATTGGTGGCCGGCCGAGCGAGTTCGTAGCTCACGCGCCCATAAGGCGGGCGATGCGCTCGCGGTGCCAGGTCGCGTCGCCGAACATGACCTCGTCGGCCTTGGCGCGCTTCAAATAGAGCTGCAGATCGTGCTCCCAGGTCATGCCGATGCCGCCATGCAATTGGATGCCGGCGGCGCAGACCTTGCGGCCGGCATCCGATGCCGCTGCCTTGGCCATCGATACCGCGAGCGGCCCCTCGGCTTCGCCTTCGTCAACCGCCCAGGCCGCGTAATAGGTCAACGATTTGGCGTTCTCGATCTCGACCAGCATGTCGGCGCATTTGTGCTTGACGCCCTGATAGCTGCCGATCGGCTTGCCGAAGGTGGTGCGCAGTTTGGCGTAATCGACGGTCATCTCCAGGACGCGCTGCGCCGCGCCGCACATCTCGGCCGACAAGGCCACCGCGGCACGGTCGATGACCTGCTGCAATGGCGCCCAGCCCTGATGCAATTCGCCGAGGAGCGCCGAACCCGGCACGGCGACATTGTCGAGCGTCACTTCGCATAGCTTGCGTGTTTCATCGACCGAGGACAGGCGGCGGATGCCGAGACCGGCCGCGTCTTTCGGGACCAGAAGCAGGCTGACCCCATCCTCCATCGTGCTGCCGTCGCGACTGCGCGCCGCGACCACGATCACGTTGGCGAGCTGCGCATCCGGGACAAACATCTTGCTGCCGGACAGCGTGAATCCGCCGCGGGTCTCGCGGGCCGTCGTCGTAATACCGGCAGCATCCCACCGCGCGTTCGGCTCGGTGACGGCCAGCGTGACCTTGACCTCGCCCGAGGCAATGCGCGGCAGCCATTCGCGGCGCTGCTCCGGCGAGCCAGCCAGGGCGATCGCGGCACCGCCGAGCAGCACCGTGGCCGGGTATGGGCCCGGCATCACGGCGCGGCCGATCTCCTCCATCAGCACGACCAGATCCACGAGGCCGAGTCCGCTACCGCCCTCCGCTTCGGGATAGGTGATGCCGAGCCAGCCATTCTCGGCGAGCTGCTGCCAGAATTCGCCGGTGACCGCGGCATCGGTGTCCATCATGCGGCGAACGAATTGTGTCGTGCATTCGCCGTCGAGAAACTTGCGGGCGGTCTCGCGCAGTAATTCCTGTTCTTCGGTGAAGCCGATATCCATTCCACTCTCCCGCTCGCTGCCGTCCGCTCAGATCGGCACCGTACCTCTGACGACGCTGCGGTGCATGACGCGCCGGTATTGACCCATCGCGGCATCGACAACGACACGATGCAGCAGGCACCGATTGTCCCACATGACCAGATCGCCGACGCGCCAGCGATGGACATAGACGAAGCGCGGCTGGGTGGCGTGCGCGAGAAGCTCATCGAGCAGCACCCTGCCCTCCGTCTCGGGCATACCAAGGATGTGCGTCGAGTGATTGCCGAGATAGAGGGCCTTGCGGCCGGTATCGGGATGAGTGCGCACCAGCGGATGGTTGATTGCGGGGCGGCTGTCGTCGAACGCGGGACGAAAGACGACCCGCAATGCCGCGATCCGGCGTTTCGTCTCATCCGGCAACGCGTCATAGGCCAGTGCCGTGTTGGCGAACTCAGTGTCGCCGCCCCGGCCTGCCCCCTTGGGCGGCACCTCGACCGCGCGAAGCATCGTGAGCATCGGCGGCGCAGGATGATACGGCTTGTCTGTGTGCCAATGGTAATTGGAGGCTTTCGAGATCCGGATTGTGGGCTTACCGTCGGCGTCGAGGTTCGACATCACATGCGCGACGCCGTATCGCTTCTCTTCGCCGCGATGCGCGCCATGCACCTCCACTTCGCCGCACCGGGCAGTGGGGATGACAGGTCGACACCCTCGAGTCTGACGCCGCCAGCAGGCGAAAGCCTCGCTCCGCTTAAACCCGTCGTCCCGGCGAAAGCCGGGACCCACCGTTCCGCATGTTCGGCCGTATGGTGGGCGGCACTCGGGGCGCAAAGTTCCTGATCCCGAGAAGCGGACAAGTGGGTCCCGGCTTTCGCCGGGACGACGGAGAAAACGTACACCACCTAACCCTTCGGCAAACCGAGCACGCGTTCGCCGATGATGTTGCGCTGAATCTCGCTGGTGCCGCCGGCGATCGTGTATTGCCGCGCCCCGAGCACGCGATGCGCCCAGCGCGGCGCGTCCGGCACGGTCTCAGTTTCGGTCTCCAAGGTCGCGTACGGGCCAAGGAGCGTACTCGAAAAATCGGCGATCCGACCGGCTAATTCCGACCCGAACAATTTCAGGATCGACCCTTCCGGACCGGGCGGCTCGCCACGCAGACGGCGGGTCAGGCCGCGCAATCGCGTCACCTGCAGCGCCTTGGTATCGATCGCCAGCTGCGCCAATTGCTGGCGGATATGGCTCTCGCGCCAGGCCGGTTCCTGCCGGCTCGGGAATTGCTTGGCGAGCTCCAGAAGCCGGGCGATCTGCGCCGCGTGATCACGGCCCCCTGCGCCGCCGCGCTCGAACATCAGCGTCGTCGTCGTGACCTTCCAGCCCTCGTTCTGTTTGCCGACGAGGTTCTCCTTTGGCACTACGACGTCTTCGAAAAAAACCTCGTTGAAATGCCGGTGGCCGTTGAGCAAGACCAGCGGCCGCACCGTGATGCCCGGCGTCTTCATATCGACGAGCAGATAGGAGATGCCGTGGTGCTTCGGCGCGTCCGGATCGGTGCGCACCAGCAGAAAGCACCAATCGGCGAAATGCGCGCCCGAGGTCCAAACCTTCTGACCGTTGACGACAAAGTGGTCGCCCTTGTCGATCGCGCGGGTGCGCAGGCTGGCGAGGTCGGAGCCGGCCCCCGGCTCCGAATAGCCCTGACACCAGATCTCGTCGGCGCTGAGGATTTTCGGCAGATGGCGTTTTTTCTGCTCCTCGGTGCCCCAATGAATCAGGGTCGGGCCGAGCAGGTTGAGGCCGCTCTGGCACGGCAGGATCGGTGCGCGGGCGCGGAAATACTCTTCGTCCCAGATCACCTGCTGCATGAAGCTGGCGCCGCGGCCGCCATATTCCTTGGGCCAGGAAATGCCGACCCAGCCGGCGGCGTGCATCTTCTTCTGCCAGGCGATGCGCTTTTTCAGGATCTCGCGATCAGGGGAAATGCGCTGATCCTGCGCGTCCTCAACCTTCAGATCATTGCTGAGGTTGGCGTCGAGCCAAGCGCGGAACTCGCGACGGAATTCGGCATGTTCGGGTGAATCGGCGAAGTGCATGACGGGCTCCTCCCTCAGGCTAATCCGAGGATAGCCGCCACCCGGCGGCGGCTCAATGGCGCTTCCGATCCGGCCGAGGCAGGATTAGCCTCTCTGCCTGGCCGATCGGGAGGACGAAATGCTGACGGAAAGCCAGATCAAGCGATATCAGCGTGACGGTTACCTGTTCCCATTCCCGGCGCTGTCGGCCGCGGAGCTGGCCGAATGCAACGACGGGCTCGCCCGGTTCGAGCATTGGCTGGGCCGGCCGGTCAATCAGGGCGATTTCCGCTGGCGCTCGGCGAGTTATGTCTTCCTGCCCTGGGTCGACGCGCTGGTTCGTCATCCCCGCATCCTCGACGCGGTCGAAGGCCTGATCGGACCCGACATCCTGGTCTATACCGCGACCTGGTTCATCAAGGAGGCGCACAGCCCGGCGTTTGCCGCTTGGCACCAGGACGCGACCTATTTCGGCCTCATGCCCAATGATCAGCACGTTACCGCCTGGATCGCACTGACCGACGCCAGCGCCGAAGCCGGCTGCATGGAGGTGGTGTGCTCAGGGGGACGGCCGCGGCAGATGCGTCACGCGGCACTGCGGCTCGCGAACAGCATCAATGGCGCCGGCCAGGCGATCGTCGAACCGTTCGAAGAGGGCGGCGCAGCGATGATGGAGGTGCCAGCCGGCAGCTTCTCGCTGCATCACACGCTGTGCCGCCATCGCTCGGCGCCCAACCGGGCGGATCACCGGCGGGTCGGGCTCGGCATCAGCTATATCCCGGCGCATTGCCGGCTTACCGGCTCGGTGCGGATGTATGCCCGGCTGGTCCGCGGCGAGAATACCGGCGGGCATTTCGACTCGATTCCAGCGCCCGAAGGCGAGCTGGATCCCGCGGCCCTCGAACGGCACGAGCGCGTCTACGGCAGGTATCGCGATAATTACGCCGAGCAGGTCGCGGCGCACGAACAGCAGTTCGCGGACGTGGCCGGCTGACCGCAGAAAGGGCAGCGGGGATCCGAGTCCAGCAATGCTGATACGCAGCCTTTCCGCCCGGCTTCTCGTGCTGACGGTATTTTTCGTGATGCTGAGCGAGGTGCTGATCTTTGTGCCGTCGGTGGCGCGCTTCCGCATGACCTATTTCGACAATCATCTGGCGGCAGGCCATCTCGCGAGCTTGGCGCTGGCGGCAAGCCCGACCGGCAAGCTCGATCAGCCGATGACCAACCTTATCCTTCGCGATGTCGGGGCGCACGCGGTCATCCTCCATCGACCGAACGGCATGGTTTTCATGCTCGACAGCCCGGTGGCGCCGCAGCCCGACGTCACTTTCGATCTGACCAAAGGCAACATCCCGATCTGGATCCAGCGCTCGATCGAGACGCTGGCCCGCAGCGATAACCGCACGATGCGCGTCATCGGCCCGGCGCCGACCGAGCCCGGCGCGACGGTCGAGCTGCTGCTCGACGAGGCGCCGTTGCGCCACGAGATGTGGAATTTCGGTGTCCGTATTCTCGAATTGTCGATCGTCATCTCGCTGACGACCGCCGCGCTCGTCTACCTGAGTCTGCAGTGGCTGCTGGTGCGGCCGATGCGCCGCATCACCGACAGCATGACCCTGTTCCGGCAGGATCCCGAGGACGCGACGCGCCGCATCGCGCCGAGCGGACGCCGCGACGAGATCGGCCGCGCCGAAAGCGAGCTGGCGGTATTGCAGGAAACGGTGCGCCAGGCATTGGCACAGCGGGCCCGGCTGGCCGCGCTCGGCACTGCCGTGACCAAGATCAACCATGATCTGCGCGCGATCCTGTCGACCGCACGGCTGGTCAGCGACGGGCTCGCCGACAGCGCCGCACCGGAAGTGCGCCGGGTCGCGCCGCGCCTGTTCGAAGCAATCGACCGCGCCGTCGCGCTGTGCACCCGGACGTTGGATTTTTCGCGGGAGGGCGCGCCGCCCTTCACGCCGAGCCGGTTCGATCTGCGGCCGCTGATCGAAGAGATCGGACCGGCGGTCGCCAGCGACAACGGGCTCGCGGTCGAGCCGGCGATCCCCCACGGGCTGATCGTGCGAGCCGATCGCGATCAGCTGTTCCGAGTGCTGCTCAACCTGGCGCAGAACGCCGTTGAGGCCGGAGCGCAACACGTACGGTTCACAACCGACGTCTCGGACGGGATCGTCACGCTCGACATTGCGGATGACGGCCACGGTCTGCCACCGCGGGCGCGGGAAAATCTGTTCCGGCCGTTTTTCGGCTCGGCCCGGCTCGGCGGCACCGGCCTCGGCCTGGCGATCGCCCGCGAGCTGATGCGCGGCCAGGGCGGCGATCTGGTGCTGGTCGACTCGACCGGGGCAGGCACCACGTTCCGGCTGACATTGCCTGCGGCCGAGGCCCTTCAGGCCACCGCTCATCGAGCGACGGCGTAAGCGTCACACTCACGGCGGTGCGCCATCAGGCTCAGTCGAGCGCCAGGGTCAGCGCTTTTAGATAGGCGGTCTCCGGCAGGGCCGGATGGACCGGATGATCGGGGCCGGCGCCCGCGCTGCGCAGGATGCGCCCGCCGCGTCCGGCATCGCCAAGACCACGTCGCGCCGCGTCGGCGAAGTCAGCAACGGCGACATTATGCGAGCAGGAGGCGAGGAACAGAAACCCGCCGGGAGCGGTCAGCTGAGCAGCAAGCCGCGCCAGCTTGCGGTAGCCGCGCAACGCCGCCGCAACGTCCCGCTTCGAGCGCGCGAAGGGCGGCGGGTCGGCGATGACGATGTCGAAGCGCTCGCCGGCGGCAGCGAGCGCAGCCGCTTCGGCGAACACCTCGGCGCGGCGGAACGCGCAGCGTTCCGCGACCTCGCTGCGCCGCGCTGCGGCTTCGGCAAGCGCCAGCGCCGGTTCGGAACGGTCGATGCCGAGCACCGAAGCGGCGCCCGCGCACGCGGACGCCACCGAGAACCCGCCGCTGTAGCAATAAAGGTCGAGCACGCGCGCACCACCAGCCAATCCGGCGATAAAGCCGCGGTTGTCGCGCTGATCGAAGAACCAGCCGGTCTTCTGACCGCCCAGAACATCGGCCTCGTAGTGCGCGCCATTCTCCTCGAACACGACGGGCTCATCGACGTGGCCGGTGGCGAGGCGGGTCTCGGTGGTGAGGCCTTCGAGCGTGCGCGCCGGGCTGTCGTTGCGCAGCACGATCGCATCGGGATTCAGCACCTGGTACAGCGCATCAAGCACGAGCGGCATCAGCCGATCGATGCCGGCGGCATTGGCCTGCACGGCCAGCACTCCGCCGAACCGGTCGATGATCAAACCGGGCAGTCCATCCGCCTCGGCATGCACCAGCCGGTAATACGGTGCCCGGTACAGCCGCTCGCGCAGCCGCAGCGCGCGTTCGAGATGGCGCAGGAAGAACCGCTTGCCGATCGGGCG
>VAZR01000255.1 GCA_005888515.1 Alphaproteobacteria bacterium
GAGCCCTCGGTCGTGCTGACCCGCCCCGGATTGCCGGTAATCCCGGAGATGCTTGTTCTACCAGGCCGATAAAATCGGATACGAGCCGATAAATTTCGATACCGAGTTGGGAACCCACGGATCGCCGCGGCGTTGGTCGGGTGGTCGTCTGTGACGGTGTGGGAAATCCGCACCAGGGAGACGGGTCTCGCCGAACCGCCTCCCCTGCCGTACCTAATTCTGCGCGGCGGAATGCGATGCCGCGGCCCCGATGCGACCCCGGGTAAACGCGTCGGTGGTGCAGACCGAGATATCGGGTCACGGGCGGTCGGAGTGCGGTGTTTTCGTGCCCGCCGATCGAGGATGCTATCCTTGATCGGCGGCACGTCTGTCGGGCCAGCGCTGGCTTGAGCCCGGAGGGCACTGCGCCGCGGCGATGCCGAGCGTGTGGCCGCAAACGGGGAGCGAGCTCGCGCGATGCGCGAAGGCCTGCGGATCTACAATCTGTTTCCGACACTGGCGGGGCCAATCGCCGGGTGGACGGCCGAATTGCCGCGGATCGCCGCGATGGCGTTCAACGCGGTCTACATCAACCCGTTTCACTACCCCGGTTTCTCGGGCAGCCTCTACGCGGTCAAGGACTATTACCGGCTGAACCCGCGCTTTCGCGGCAACGGGAAAGGCAAGGACGACGCCTTGCTGCGGGGTTTTACCGACAAGGCGCGCGATCATGGCCTGCGCATCGTCATGGACCTCGTCGTCAATCACACCGCCAAGGACAGCGAGCTGATCGCCAGCCGGCCCAACTGGTTCGCGCGCGACGGCGACGGCGAGATCCTGTCGCCCTTCGCGGTCGACCCCGATAACCCCGAACGCAAGACCGTGTGGGGCGATCTGGCGGAGCTCGATTACCGGCCGCCGCAGCGCGACGAGATCGTCGCCTATTTCGAAGAGCTGGTGCGCCATTATGTCGGACTCGGGTTTGGCGGGTTTCGTTGCGACGCCGCCTACAAGGTCCCGGCCGAGGTGTGGCGGCGGCTCATCGACGCCGCCAAGATGCTCGATCCGGAAGTCGTGTTCCTGGCGGAGAATCTCGGCGCGACCGTCGCCGAGGTCGAGGCGCTCGGGAAGGCCGGGTTCGATTATCTGTTCAACAGCATGAAATGGTGGGATTTCGAGAGCCCGTGGCTGCTCGAACAGTACGAGAAATTCCGTCACCTCGCGCCGACGATCGGTTTTCCGGAGAGCCACGATACCGAGCGGCTGGTCACCGAGTTGCTGGCGGCCGGTTTCCCCGACAGCGAAATCGAAGCGCATTACCGCCAGGCCTATGCCTTCGCCGCCGCGTTCTCGACCGGCGTCATGATGCCGATGGGGTTTGAATATGGCTGGGCGCGGCGCATCTCGGTCGTACCGCAGCAGGATGACGGGCCCGAGCCGCCGCGCTTCGATCTCGCCCCGTTCATCGCCGGCATCAATCGGCTGAAACAGGCCGTGCCGGCGCTCAACGAAGAGGGGCCGCAGCGGCTGTTGTCGCGCCCGAACGATCCGCTGATCGTGCTATTGCGGCAGAGCGAAAGCGGCGCCGAACGAGCCTTCACGCTGGTCAACACGCCGGAGCGCGAGCCGCGCGAGGTCACCGCCGAGCAGCTGCTGGAGATGGCCGGGCTTTTCGGCCTCGGCGACCGGCTGTTGCTAAGCGAGATGCAGCTCGACGGCGAGCAAGCGCCGCTTCCGGCGCGGTTTCAGGTCAAGCCGCTTGAGGTGAAGGTGTTGCGCGCCGTGCTCCGGCCGGTCAGGCAGGTGCCGATCGGGCCGTGCGAGGCCGGCCGCGCACCTGTGCATCACCCGGCATGGCGGCCCGAGGCGCGCATCCTGATCGAGAACGTCTATCCCGAGATCGATACGGGCCGCTACCCGGCGAAGCGTGTCGTCGGCGACACCGTCGAGGTGTGGGCCGATCTGTTCCGCGACGGGCACGACAAGCTCAGAGCGGTGCTCAACTACGCGTTCGAGGACGAGGGGTGGCAGGAGACGCCGTTCGCATTCCACGACAACGACCGCTGGGTGGCGCGCTTCCGGCCGGACCGGGTTGGACGCTGGCGCTATACGATCGAGGCGTGGACCGACCGGTTCGAGAGCTGGCGCGAGGATCTGGTTAAGAAACGCGATGCCGGGCAGGACGTCGATCTCGAGCTTATCGAGGGCAGCCAGCTTGTCGAGGCGGCCGTAGCGCATGCGGCCAAACAGGATGCTGCGCGGCTACGCAAGCTGCTCAAGGAATTCGCGGGCGCGGACAATGCCCGCCGCGCCGAGCTGATGCTGTCGGCGGAATTGCGCGACGCGATGGCACGGGCCGATGACCGCGGCGACCGGGTGCACTATGGCCGGGAATTGGAGCTGGTCGTCGACCGGCCGGAGGCGCGGTTCACGGCGTGGTACGAGATGTTCCCACGCAGCCAGGGCAAAGTGCCGGGGAAGAGCGCCACCTTTGACGATTGCATCGAGCGGCTCGCCGATGTCGCGGCGCTGGGCTTCGATGTCGTGTACCTCGTGCCGATCCACCCGATCGGGCGGGCCAACCGCAAGGGCCGCGACAACGCCGTCACGGCGGTGCCGGATGACCCCGGCAGCCCCTACGCGATCGGCGCCGCGGAGGGCGGCCACACCGCAATCAACCCCGAGCTTGGGACGCTCGATGATTTCCGGCGCTTTGTGCAAGCTGCCGCTGGGCTCGGTATCGAGATCGCGCTCGATTTCGCGATCCAGTGCGCCCCGGACCACCCCTGGGTCGCCGCGCACAAGGAGTGGTTCCGTTTTCGGCCTGACGGCTCGATCAAATACGCCGAGAACCCGCCGAAGAAGTACGAGGACATCGTCAATGTCGAGTTCGACAACCCCGACCGCGAGGGGTTGTGGACCGAGTTGCGCGACGTCGTACTGTTCTGGATCGATCAGGGGGTCCGCAACTTCCGCGTCGACAACCCGCACACCAAGCCGCTGCCGTTCTGGGAGTGGCTTATCCGCGAGGTGAAGGCGCGCTGCCCCGAGGCGATCTTCCTGTCGGAAGCCTTCACCCGGCCAAAGATGATGCGGGCGCTCGCCAAGGCGGGGTTCACTCAGTCCTACACCTATTTCACCTGGCGCAATACGAAGCCCGAGCTGACCGAATATCTGACCGAGCTGGCGCAGGGGCCGGCCAAGGAATATTTCCGGCCGAATTTCTTCACCAACACGCCTGACATCCTGCCGGTAGTTCTGCAGGAAGGCGGCCGCCCGGCCTTCCGCATCCGCCTCGTGTTGGCCGGTACCCTGTCGCCGGCCTACGGCATCTATAACGGCTTCGAATTATGCGAGAACGCCGCGATCCCGGGACGCGAGGAGTACATTCATTCAGAGAAATATGAGTACAAGGTGTGGGATTGGGACCGCCCCGGGAACATCAAGCGCGACATCGCGATCCTGAACCGCTTCCGGCGCGAAAACCCGGCCCTGCACGAATTGACCAATCTGCGGTTTCTCGACTGCGCCGACCCGAACATCCTGGCCTACGCCAAGTCGACCGCCGACCGCGGCAATATCGTGATCGCGGTCGTCAATCTCGATCCACACGGGGTCCATGGCGGCGAGGTGATCCTGCCGCTCGGGCAATGGGACTTTTCACCCGAGCAGGGCTTCACGGTCGAGGAGGCGTTTACCGGGCGCGCCGCTCAGTGGCATGGCGAGCGCCAGCACCTCGTGCTTGACCCGCAGACCAACCCCGCCTTGTTGTTCCGCCTATTGCCTGCCAGCCGGTCATGAGCCCGCCCGATGACGCCCCTACCGTGCTGCAGAGCACCGCCGAGATGGCGCGCCCCGAAAGCGGCGACCCGCTGTGGTACAAGGACGCGATCATCTATCAGCTGCACATCAAGGCATTCTTCGACGCCAACAATGACGGGATCGGCGATTTCGAGGGGCTGACCCATAAGCTCGATTACCTGCAGGATCTCGGCGTCACCGCGTTGTGGCTGTTGCCGTTCTACCCCTCGCCGCTGCGCGACGACGGCTACGATATCGCCGATTACAAGAACATCCATCCCGCCTATGGCCGGATGGCCGATTTCAAGGCCTTCGCGCGCGAGGCGCATCGCCGCGGGCTGCGCATCATCACCGAGCTGGTGATCAACCACACCTCGGATCAGCACCCGTGGTTTCAGCGGGCAAGGCGCGCCAGCCCCGGCTCGGCATTGCGCGATTTCTATGTGTGGAGCGACACCGACCAGAAGTTTCTCGAAACGCGCATCATCTTCATCGATACGGAGAAATCGAACTGGATCTGGGACCCGGTCGCGCAGGCCTATTACTGGCACCGCTTCTATTCGCACCAGCCCGACCTCAATTTCGACAGCCCGCGGGTGTTCCGCGCGATCTCCCATGTCATGCAATTCTGGCTCGATCTCGGCGTCGACGGCATGCGGCTCGACGCTGTCCCGTACCTGATCGAGCGCGAGGGCACGATCAACGAGAACCTGCCGGAGACGCACGAGATCCTGAAGCGGTTGCGGCGCGAGATGGACCGGCGTTACGGCGACCGCATGTTGCTCGCCGAAGCCAATCAATGGCCGGAAGACGTGCTGCATTATTTCGGTGCCGGCGACGAATGCCACATGGCATTCCACTTCCCGCTGATGCCGCGCATCTACATGGCGCTCGCCACCGAGGACCGGCATCCGGTCACCGATATCGTGCGGCAGACGCCGGAGATCCCGGAGAGCTGCCAGTGGGCGGTGTTCCTGCGCAACCACGACGAGCTGACGCTCGAAATGGTCACCGACCGCGAGCGCGACTACCTGTGGGATTATTACGCCGCCGATCGGCGCGCCCGGCTCAACCTCGGCATCCGCCGCCGCCTCGCGCCACTGATGGAAAACGACCGGCGCAAAATCGAATTGCTGAAAGGCTTGCTGTTGTCGATGCCGGGCACGCCGGTGCTGTATTACGGCGACGAGATCGGCATGGGCGACAATGTCTATCTCGGCGACCGCGACGGTGTGCGCACCCCGATGCAATGGTCGCCCGACCGTAATGGCGGCTTCTCGCGCGCCGATCCGGCGATGCTGTACCTGCCGCCGATCATGGACCCGGTCTACGGGTTCGAGGCGGTCAATGTCGAGGCGCAGAGCCGCTCACCATCATCGCTGTTGAA
>VAZR01000256.1 GCA_005888515.1 Alphaproteobacteria bacterium
CAATATCGACGGCGTCGCGGATACCGCGACGCGCGACAAGCTCGGCGTAAAGCCAACGCCCCCTCCGGCCGGAGCCAAACCGCCCGCCGGAACCAAGCCGCCCGGGCGTTCGAACTGACCACCGCCAAACTGACTGCGGGGGCCAAAATTGACAGCCGGGCGGCGGCGGCACTATCACCGGGCGGTATTCTCAGGAGCCTCCGATGGCGAACAAAATCTACCCCGATGCCGCCGCGGCGCTCGCCGGCCTGCTGCATGACGGGATGATGATCATGGCCGGCGGGTTCGGCCTGTGCGGCATTCCGGAAAAACTGATCGCCGCGATCCGCGAGTCGGGGGTGAAGGATCTGACGGTCGTGTCGAACAATGCCGGGATCGACGGCGCCGGCCTCGGCGTGCTGCTCGACACCCGCCAGATCCGCAAGATGATCTCGTCCTATGTCGGCGAGAACAAGCTGTTCGCCGACCTCTATCTGAAAGGCGAGCTCGAGCTCGAATTCAATCCGCAGGGCACGCTCGCCGAGCGCATCCGCGCCGGCGGCGCCGGCATCCCCGCCTTTTTCACGAAAACCGGCGTCGGCACGCTGGTCGCCGAGGGAAAGGAATTGCGCGAGTTCGACGGCGAAACCTATGTGATGGAACGCGGCCTCGTCGCCGATCTGGCGCTCGTTCACGCCTGGAAGGGCGACCGCGAAGGCAACCTCGTCTATCGCAAGACCGCGCGCAACTTCAACCCGGTCATGGCGACGGCCGGCAAGGTCACCGTCGCCGAAATCGAAGGGCTCGTTGAACCCGGCGAGATCGAGCCCGACCAGATCCACACGCCGGGCATCTTCGTGCAGCGCATCGTGCACTACCCGTCCTACGAAAAGCGCATCGAGCAGCGCACGGTGCGCAAGCGCGGGGCCTGAGCGATGAAACTGATCTACTGCATTGCCGCCCTGCGTGCTTCGAGACGCGCTCCCGACTTCGCCGGCAGCGCTCCTCAGCATGAGGCGGGATTGTTTATGGCATCCACAAAAACGCCTCATCCTGAGGAGGCCGCGAAGCGGCCGTCTCGAAGGACGCACGGCGCTTATCCAGCGGCCTAGTGGAGGAGCACAGCCCATGCCCTGGTCACGCGACGACATGGCGCGGCGGGCCGCCGCCGAGCTGAAGGACGGGTTCTATGTCAATCTCGGCATCGGCATCCCGACGCTCGTCTCGAACTTCATCCCGCCCGGCATCACCGTCCAGCTGCAGAGCGAGAACGGCATGCTCGGCATGGGGCCGTTTCCGTTTGAGGGCGAGGAGGACCCGGACCTGATCAACGCCGGCAAGCAGACGATCACCGAGTTGCCGACGACGAGCTATTTCGACAGCGCGCAATCCTTCGGCATGATCCGCGGCGGCCATATCGATTTGTCGATCCTCGGCGCGATGCAGGTAGCCGAGAACGGCGATCTCGCGAACTGGATGATCCCCGGCCGCATGGTCAAAGGCATGGGCGGCGCGATGGATCTGGTCGCCGGCGTCAAGCGCGTCGTCGTGCTGATGGAACACACCGCGAAAGACGAGCCGAAGTTGCTGCACCGCTGCACATTGCCGCTGACCGGCGCCGGCGTCGTCGACATGGTGATCACCGATCTCGGCGTCTTCGCTATCGATAAGTCAATGGGCGACAAGGAGGCCGGCGGCATGGAGCTGATCGAGCTGGCGCCCGGCGTGCCGCTCGCCGAAATCCGCCAGAAGACCGAAGCCGAATTCCGGGTCCGTCCCGGGCTCGGCTAAGATTCCACCCGCCCGGCGAGAACCAGGCGGGCGAAGATCAAGCAGGCTTACTTGTGCCCGCCACCGTGGCCACCGCCGCCATGGCCGCCGCCACCGCCGCCATGCACGGCCCCGCCGCCACCGCCCTGCATACCCCCGCCGCTCCTGACGTGGGTCGATGAGGCGCTGGCAAACCGGGTACCGCCGCCGCGGCCCATGCCGCCGCGACCTGTGTTAGTGGCGACCGTGGTGCTGCGGCCGCTGCCGCTGGTCACGACAACCGACGATCTGCCGCTCGTGCTTCTGGTCGAGGTATGGCGAGAGCCGCCGGTCCGAGTGGAGCTCGTCGTGTGCGAGGTATCGTCGGAGCGGTTCGTATGCTCGGAATGGGTTGCATGCTCGAAGTGTTCGGAACGGCCTTCATGGTCCGAGCGCGTCGTGTTCGTTGTCTGAGTCGAGCCGGTCGTCTGGGACGAACGTGCATGCCCGCTGACGACCTGGCCGAGATTCTTGGCCTGCACCAGCCCGTCGGCCTTCATCTCCTTGAAGACCCGGCCCCACCCTTCGTGGCTCTTCATGGCGGCGATCTGGTCCAGGGTCAGGGCCCTCGTGCCTCTCGGCGGATTCGGCGAACTGTATAGCGATGTCGCGATCTTCTGACCGCCGGGCGACAGCTTGTCGAAAGCGCCGGTCGATGTCGTCTGCGTGCCGGTGCCAGTGTCCGTACCGGTGCCGGTCGAAACTGTATGCGAACCGGTTCCTGTTGACGTCGTTTGCGTCCCGGTCCCGGTGCCCGTTCCCGTACCGATGACCGTGCCGGTCGAGGTCGTATGCGTGCCGGTTCCGGTCGACGTGGCTTGACCACCCGTCCCCGTCGAGGTCGCGTGCGTCCCCGTATTGGTGCCGGTCGCCCCGGTCGACGTCGTGTGGGTCCCGGTGCCGATGCTTGTCGCCGGGATCGATTGGGCCGCGGCCGGCGTCGCCAGCGCCAGCAATGCCGCGCCGAGAATGAAGGAAGCGCTTTGTAATCTCATGATTCGTTCCTCCTTTTGCGGGCCGATTTCTTGCCCGTCGGGTTGTCTTGCAGGGCTTGGGCGGTTTGCAGAATGATCTCGGTCGAGGTCGCGCTGTCCTTGCCGAACAGACCGCCCTTGTTGGCGACGACCCGCATGCGTGTCGTCCGCGGGGTCAGGCGCTCGAGCTCGATATCGATCGTGCGCCCGGCGGCGCTGGCGCTGACGTTCCAGCCCTCGTTGGTCGGGGCGTCGGCGGTGATCGGCATGGCGAGCCGCGCCAAGGTGGCGCGGGTCGCGTGATGCACGCCGGCGATCGGGATGGCAAAGGTCTTGTAGCTGATGCCGTTGAGCTCGTGCTCGACGCCGGTTCCCATGCCGACACCGGCCCCGGCGCCTACAACGGAAAGGGCGGCCGCGGCGCATCCCTGCAGCAGCACAGCCAACGCAAGCGGAATCAACAGACGGAATATCATGAACCCATATCCGCGAAGTCCCCCAAGGGGCCGCAACCTACCGGCGCTGCGGGAGCACCGTCGAGGATCAAAAGTTCTGATTTAATCGACTTATCGGAGGGAGGCTTGGCTTATCGCGGGCCGATTATAGGATTGAGCCGCGACCGGGATTTTGCTCGAAATTGTCATTCCGGAGGCCGAGCGGAGCGCGGCAGCCCGGAATCCCTGAACACGGGCCTCTGGAATATGGATTCCGGGTCCGCCGTCTTTGGCAACGTCCCGGAATGACGGACACGGGTAGGATCTTTTGCAACGCCGCTGGCGTGGCGGGCGGAAGACCCGCTTTGTTTCGCTTTCGCTGCCGCCGGGCTAAACTGCCACCCGGCTGAAACGAACGAGCCGGCAAGACCCGGCCCGCTGGGCTGAAACGAAACGAGCCGGCAAAAGCCGGCTCGTTGCTCTTCAAGGTTCTGAAAGGTACTTGGCCGAGGAAAGGTGCTGAAAAGGTGCTTTGAATGTGCTGGCGTAAGGTTCTTCGAAAGGTACTGAACGTTACGATGTGTTACAGATTGTCACAAAACGGTTAAGGACGCAAGAGCCCCGATGCACATTCGTGATGTGATCCGCGACCTGCCCGCCTCCCGGATCGGCGAGGTCTCGGCCCTCGGATTCGGGGATCCGGCAGTGATTCCATTGTGGTACGGCGAAAGCGACCTGCCGACGCCGGGCTTTGTCGGGGCCGCCGCGACGGCAGCCCTGCAGGCCGGGCATACCTTTTATACCTATAAGGCGGGCCTTCCCGAGCTGCGCACCGCGATCGCCGATTATCTGACCGGCTTGCATGGCCGTCCGGTCGGGGCCGAGCGGATCCTCGTGTCGAGCTCGGGGATGACGGCGCTGATGCTGGTGGCGCAGACGCTGATCGGCGAAGGCGACAATCTCGTCATCGTCGCGCCGGTGTGGCCGAATATCGCAGCCGCCGTGACCGTGATGGGCGGCGAACCGCGGCTGGTCTCGCTCGACCGGCAGCCCGGCGGGGGCTGGCGTCTCGATCTTGAGCGGCTGTTCGCGGCTTGCGATGCGCGGACGCGCGGGATTTTTGTCAATTCGCCGTCGAACCCGACCGGGTGGATCATCTCGGCCGAGGAGATCGCGGCCCTCTTCGCCTTTGCGCGACGGCGCGGGTTATGGCTTGTCGCCGACGAGGTCTACAGCCGGATCGTCTACGGCAATCGCGCCGCGCCGTCCTTTCTTGATCAAACCGAGCCGGAAGACCGGCTGATCGTTGTCAACAGCTTCTCGAAAAACTGGGCCATGACCGGCTGGCGGCTGGGGTGGCTGGCCGCCCCCTCCGACCTGCTGCCGCAACTGGAAAAGCTGGTCGAGTTTAACACCAGCGGGTCGCCGACCTTTCTGCAACACGCCGCGATCGTCGCGATCCGCGACGGGGAGCCGTTCATCGCAAGCTTTGTCGCACGCTGCCGCGCGGCGCGCGACGTGGCGATCGAGGGGCTCTCGGGCTGCCGCCGTGTCGAGGTGGCCCGGCCAGAGGGCGCCTTCTACGCGTTCTTCCGGGTCGACGGGATGGCCGACAGCCTTGCTTTCGCAAAGGAGTTGCTGCGCCAGACCAAGGTGGGGCTGGCGCCCGGCAGCGCCTTTGGTCCGATGGGCGAAGGCTTTCTGCGCCTCTGTTTCGCCCGCGACCCGCACCAGGTCGGCGACGCGATCGACCGCCTCCGCCCGCTGCTCAACTGAGCGCAGCCGCGCAGTACCTGACATGTCGAGTATCTAGTGGTCAAAATCTGACGGTTGGTACCCCGTCCGAGAGGTCCGTTCAGGGTGCAAACCGGTCTTTTGCTGATGCTCGCGGCAACGGCGAAGTAGCGCCGAAAGCGGACATGATCCTCGGAATTAACTGCGCGGCCGCTCCGACCCGAAGCGCTCGCCAAGCGTTGTGGCGTGCAGGGCCGGCAGCGGCGGATAACGGAGTTCAGGGTCCGAGGAGCCTGGGATCATCGACGCTGCTGAAGTCCGACGGCTGGGGAGTCGCAGTCATCAAGCTCACACCGTCTGCCGACTCGAAGCGGTGCCATGCGCCTTGCGGAATGATCAGAAA
>VAZR01000257.1 GCA_005888515.1 Alphaproteobacteria bacterium
CACGGTAATGCGCGGCTTAAGCTCGTGCTCGTCCTTCGGGATGCTGAGATTGATCATTCTGTCCCCCTCCGCGCCTGCTGATGCTGTCCGGCCATGCAGGCCGGTTCCCCCCCGGCTCTGCCCCACCCCCCAACGAGCGCAGAACCGATATTAGCCGCATTGCTATCAGGGAGGTACCCGCCGCGCGACAAAAATGACACGGGCTTCACAGATTTTCCCGCAGCCATTGCCCAACCCGGCCAAAGATACCGCCAGCCGGGAGTCGCGCCGGGTGCGGCGATTCGGCCCGCTCGGACATCGCGAAGAGCAACAGCCCCGCCGCCGCCGAAAAGGCCGGGCCGTGCGTCGATTCGGCAAGCCCCTTGATGCGCGCCGGGCGGCCGATGCGAACCTGCTTGTCGAGGATCAACCCGGCAAGCTCGCGTACGCCATGCAGCTGGCAGGCGCCGCCGGTCAACACCACCCGGCGGCCGGCGATCTTGTCGAACCCGCTCGCTTCGAGCCGATTGCGCACCATCTCGAACGTCTCCTCAACGCGCGGCGCGATAATGCTGACCAGCAGGGATTTCGGCACATGGCTGACGTTGCCGTCATCTTCCTCGCCGATCTGCGGCACCGCGATGGTCTCGCGATCATCGAGTGTCGAGGCGATCGCGCTGCCGAACAATGCCTTCAGGCGTTCGGCATGGGCCAAGGGCGTCGACAAGCCGCGCGCGATATCATTGGTGACATGGCTGCCGCCGACCGGAACCGTGTCGGCGAACACCAGATTGCCGTCGAAAAAGACGCCGATCGTCGTCGTGCCGCCGCCCATGTCGATGACGGTGACCCCGAGATCCCGCTCGTCCTCGACGAGGCAGGCCAGACCGGCGGCATAGGGGCTGACGACAAGCGCCTCGACTTCGAGATGCGAGCGCCCGATCGCCGCGGTGTGGTTGCGCACATTGGCGGCGGCGGCGGTCACGATGTGCATGTTGACGGCGAGCCGCTCGCCGGCCATGCCGCGCGGATCGCGGATGCCGCGGCTCTCGTCGATCGAGAAGCCGACCGGGATCGAGTGGATGACCTGACGGTCGTCCGCCCCCCGCATGCGATAGCCGCGCTCCAGCACCTGACGCATATCGCTGTCGCTGATCTCGCGCCGCGCCACGTCGATCTCGGCCTTGACGATGCGCGACCCGGCGAAGCCGCCGGACAGGCTCACGACAACCCGCTCGATCTGCTCGCCAGCCATCTCTTCGGCGGCATGGACCGCGCTGCGAATCGAATGTCCGACGCCCTCGAGATCGACGATTGCGCCACCGCGGACGCCGCGCGCGATCTGGTGGCCGATGCCGAGGATGCGCGGCGCTGCCTCGACCCGCGCGATAAAGCAGCACACCTTGGTCGAGCCGATGTCGAGCGCGGTAATCAGACTGCCGCGCGGGCGCACCGGGGCAATCCGCGCCGCCGCGGCGTGTCCGTTGATGGCGGCCGGGGGGCGCTGGCTCACGCCGGCTTCCCTGACGAGTGCGCCTTTCTGGCGGGCGTCGTTTCGCGAACCGGCGCGGCGTTGACGCGCAGCACCAGGCGGTCGGGCAATCGCAGATCGACGGTCTGTACATCACGCTTCAACAGGGTGCTGGCTCGTTCCAACTGAGCGAGCCGGCTCCAGGCAGCCTCGGCGTTTTCTTCGGGCAGCAGCACGTCGATGACATCGTCGATGCGCAAATTCCAGCGGCGGCCGCCGACTCGCACCGCCGCCGTGACGCGCGCGGCGAGCTCCGGTTCGTTCGCCAGCGTGTCGATCAGCATACCGGCATTCGCCGCAGCATCATCGCCGACGACGATCGGCAGACGGGCGAATCGGCTCAGATCCTCGACCGGGATCACCGCGCCCTCGCGGTCGATCAGCTGCTGTAGGCCGCCATGCTGCCACACCGCCAAAGGGCGGCGCTCGATCAGCCGCACAAAGAGCGTTCCCGGCAGGCGGCGTTCGATTGTCGCGGACCGCACCCAGGGCAGTTTTTCGAGCTGTTCCTTCGCGCGAGTGGGGCTGACCGACAGGATCGGCGTGCCGCGCGCGGCGGTCAGCGCGGCTACGACCGTGGCTGCATCCGTCGTCTCGCGACCCTCGACCTCGATATCCGTCACGACGAGGCCGAAGGCCGCGGTCGCGGCGACGAATTGGTCGAAAGATTGTGCAAGGAGCGCCTGTCCGACCGCCGTACGGCTCGCGATCACTCCGCCATAGCCGCTGATAACCACGATCACCAGCAGGGACCATAACAGCGCGTGCCGCACGTGGCGGGGCAAGCGCCGGCGGCGCGGCGGGGCTGGCGGCGCTTTCCCCCTTCCCCCGGATTGCTTCATCCGGTCCTCGCCGCGGCGGTCAGTTCGCCCTCGGTGATCGGCTCGACCCCGGCGATCGGCCGCCCGATGCGGCGTATCTCCCAGTTAAGCGTGACACCGAAGCGCTCGCGGACGCGGCGCCGTACCTCCTCGCCGAGCCCCTCGATATCGGCGGCGGTCGCGTTGCCGGTGTTGATCAGAAAATTGGTGTGCTTTTCCGACACCATCGCCTCGCCGCGGGTCAGACCGCGGCAGCCAGCCTCGTCGATCAGCTTCCACGCCTGGTGTCCTGGCGGGTTGGCGAAGGTCGAGCCGCCGGTGCGCGCCCGGATCGGCTGCGAGGCCTCGCGCGCCGCCCGGATCTCGGTCATGCGCTTGCCGATCTCCGCCGGGTCGGCGACCGCGCCCTGGAACCGCGCGCGGACAAAAATCCAGTCCGGATCGACATCGCTATGACGATAGGACAGCCCCATCTCGGCCGGTGTTACCGTGTGCAGCTCGCCGCTGCGGTCGAGCGCATCAGCCGAGATCAGCGCGTCCTTGAACTCGCGGCCATAGGCGCCGGCATTGGTCCGAAAGCCGCCGCCGATCGTGCCGGGGATGCCGGACAGGAATTCGAGTTCGGCGATGCCCGCTTCGGCGGCGGTCAGCGCGACATTGAGATCGAGCGCTCCGGCGCCGGTCTCGACAGTGTCGCCATCGGGCACGATGTCGACGAAACCGCAGCCGAGGCCGATCGTGACGCCGGGGATGCCGCCATCGCGCACCAGCAGGTTCGAGCCGACGCCGATCACGGTCACCGGAACATCTGGCGGCAGCGCGGCGAGAAATCCGGCGAGATCTTCGAGGTCGGCGGGGCGGAACAATGCCTCGGCCGGACCGCCGACGCGGAACCAGGTCATCGGGCCGACCGGCGCATTCGCGGTCAGCCGGCCGCGGACCGGCGGCAGTCGCCGAATAAGGCCGCTGCCGCTGTCGCCTGGCGTGGTCATGCGACGCGGCTCCGGCCATCGAGCTGCGCCAGCTCGTCCGGCAGGTTATTGGCCCAATAGGTGATCGATCCGGCGCCGAGGCAGACCACCATGTCGCCGGCCTGTGCGAGATTGCGGATGGTCGGCGCAAGCTCGTCCGGGCCGGGGAGCGCGCGGGCGTTCCGGTGGCCGTGCGCGCTGAGGCCGGCGACCAGCGCATCGCGATCGGCACCGGGTATCGGCGCCTCGCCGGCGGGGTAGACATCGGCGACCAGCACAATGTCGGCATCGTTGAAGCAGGTGCAAAACCCGTCGAATAAATCGTGCAAACGCGTATAGCGATGCGGTTGTACGACCGCGATCACGCGGCCCGTCACGATGGACCGCGCGGCTTTCAGCACCGCCGCGATCTCGACCGGGTGATGCCCGTAATCGTCGATGATCGGGACACCGCTCCACTCGCCGGTCTTGGTGAAGCGGCGTTTGACGCCGGAAAAATTGCGCAGCGTGTCGCGCACGACCGCGTCGGCGAGGCCCAACTCCGCCGCGATCGCGACCGCCGCCAACGAATTCTGCACATTATGGTCGCCGAACATCGGCAACAGCAGATCCGGGATCGTTCGCTCGGCGCCGCTGGTGCGCTCGGTGATCACCGCATCGAAATGGCTGCCTTCACCAGCCACGCGGATGTTGGTGGCGCGAATGTCGGCCTGCGGGCTCAGGCCGTAGGTCAGGATGCGCCGGTCGACCATCTTCGCGACCATGCCTTGCACGACCGGGTGATCGATGCACAGCACCGCGAAACCGTAAAACGGAATGCTGCCGACAAAGGTCTCGAAAGCCTGACGCCGGCAGCCGGGTAAAGGTGCCGTCACTCTCATCGGCCTCGACGACCATCCAATCGCCGGCGCCGAGCCTGGTGTTGGTACCGTAGGCGTTGATGATGCCGCCATTGATTACCGTCGGATCGAGCCCGCCGGTTTCCAAGAGGGCGCCGATTATCGAGGTCGTCGTCGTCTTGCCATGCGTGCCGGCGATCGCGATCGACCATTTCAATCGCATCAGCTCGGCCAGCATCTCGGCGCGCCGCACCACCGGCACGCGCCGCGCCCGCGCCGCGACGACTTCGGGATTATCGGGCTTGACCGCCGAGGACACGACGACGACCTCGGCGGCATCGAGATTTTCCGCGCGATGGCCGATCGCGACGCGAATGCCGAGTTCAGCGAGCCGCTTTGTATTGGCGCTCTCGGCGAGATCGCTGCCCTGCACCTGGTAACCGAGATTGTGCAGGACCTCGGCGATGCCGCTCATGCCGATGCCGCCGATCCCGACGAAATGCAAGGGGCCGATTGATCCAGGCAGTGACCTCATGCCGCGTACCTGTTCTTCGCGCCATCGCGCTGCGGCATCAACGCGAATACCAATGCCGCCAGCCGTTCGGCGGCGTCATCGCGGCCGAGATGGCGCGCCTGTGCGGCGGCATGGCTGAGCCGCGCGGCATCGCCGAGCAGTTCGGCGAGTCGTTGGCTCAACAGTGGCGGAGTCAGCGAGGATTGCGCGATTGCCCAGCCGGCGCCCGAATCGGCAAAGGCGCGGGCGTTGGCCGCCTGATGGTCATCGGTCGCGTACGGATACGGCACCAGCAATGCCGGACGGCCGGTCGCGGCCAGTTCGGCGATTGTCGAGGCGCCGGAGCGGCAAATCACCAGATGAGCGCGCGCCAGACGCGCCGGCACATCGTTGAAGAAAGTCTCGATCTCGGCGGCGATCCCACTGGCTTGCAGCTCGGCCGTCACGCGGTCGCGATCCTCGGGACGTGCCTGCTGACTGACACGCAACGCGCCGCGCAATTCCGCCGGCAGCGCGGCGAGGGCAGACGGCACGATGTCGGAAAAGATCCGCGCCCCCTGGCTGCCGCCGAGGATCAGCAGCTCGATTGGCCGGCCCGGTTCGGGCGGGAGGTAGCCGGTTTGTCCGACGGCGAGGATCGTCGGTCGGACCGGGTTGCCGGTATGAACGATGCGGACGCGGTCGGCGGGCCGCAAGCCGGCGATCTCGGCAAAGCCGGTGGCGATCCGGCCCACACGAGATGCCAACAAACGGTTGGCGCGGCCGAGGACCGCGTTCTGCTCGTGGATGATGGTCGGCAATCCGAGCTGGGCTGCGGCGAGCATCGTCGGTACCGAGACATAGCCGCCAAAGCCGATGACCACATCCGGCGCGAGGCGGCGCAGCCACCGCCGCGCCTGCACGATGCCGACCGCCATCTCGGCGACGCCGTAAGCGATGCGCAGCGGGCCGCCGCCAAACCGCCCGGCGCGCACCTGGCACACCGCGACCCCAGGCACTTTCTCGGCAAAGGCATCGGCGCGCCTGTCAGTCGCCAGATGCACCGCGCCGCCCTGGCGGACCAGCTCACGCGCGAGCGCCTCGGCCGGAAACAGATGCCCGCCGGTGCCGCCGGCGGCCAGCACGAAAGTAGGTCCGGGCGCGGCGCTCACAATTCACTCCCGCCAAGCCGACGCCGCGTCAAAGCCAGCATCATGCCCATGCCGAGCGCCAGGGCCAGCATCGACGAGCCGCCATAGGACAGGAACGGCAAGGTCATGCCCTTGGTCGGGATCAGATGCAGGCTGGACGCCATGTTGATCACCGCCTGCAATCCGAACTGGATCAACAGCCCGGTCGCCGAGAGCAGCACGAACAGATTGCCCTCCTGCAGCAGCCGCGAGAAGCCGCGCAATACGATGAACGCGAAAATGGCGACGATCAGCACGCATACGACGAGCCCGAATTCCTCGCCGGCGACGGCGAAGACGAAATCGGCATGGGCATCCGGCAGCACATCCTTGACCGTCCCTTCGCCCGGCCCGCGGCCCCACAACCCGCCATTGGCAAACGCTTCGATCGAACGGTTGACCTGATAGCTGTCGCCCGCCGCCGGATCGAGAAAGCGGTTGATCCGGCTCGTGACATGCGGCAGCCAGAAATACGCGCCGACACCCCCGCCGAGCCCCGCCAACGTGCCGATCGCGACCCAATAAAGCCGCAGCCCGGCCATAAAGAATTGCGCGAACCACACCACCGCGACGACGACCGCCATGCCTAGATCGGGCTGCTTGACCAGCATCAGCACCAGCGCGACGAACAGCGCGATGGAGATCGGATTGCCCGGGAAACGGGGCCGTTGCTTCTGCTCGGCGAACAGCCAGGCAGCGACGATCGTGAAGGTCGGCTTGACGAATTCGGAGGGTTGCAGCGACAGGCCGGGCAGGTTGATCCAGCGCCGCGCGCCCTTGATCTCGGCGCCGATCGCGAATGTCATGGCAACGCCGATGATCGCGACGAGGAAACCGATCAGCGCAACGCGCCGGATCATCCGCGGCGGCAACAGGGAGACGCCGAGCATGATCGCCAGGGCCAGCGGCACCATGACCAGATGCCGCTCGGCGAAATGCAATGGCGTATAGCCGAGTCGCTCGGCGACAGCGGGGCTGGCCGCCATGCTCATGACCGTGCCGAAGCCGATCAGCAGCGCCAGCGCGCCAAGGCTCCAGCGGTCGACCGTCCACCACCAGCGCGCTACCGGGCTCTGGTCGATGCGCGCGAACATCATCCGGGCGGCGCCTCGTGCAATCCGGCGACGAGGCGGCGGAAAGCATCGCCGCGTTCTTCGAAATTCTTGAACTGGTCGTAGGAGGCACAGGCCGGCGACAACAGCACCACTGCGTCCGGCACGCCGTCATGCCGCGCCTGCGCCGATGCCGCAGCAACGGCGGCCGCAAGATCGCCGCAGCGGGTAAACGGAACCGATCCGCCGAGCGTGGCAGCAAACTCCTCCGTCGCACGTCCGATCAAGAAGGCATGGCGCAGCCGTCCGAAATGCGGCGCGAGCGGCGCAATCCCTCCTGCCTTGGCCAGCCCCCCGACGATCCAGTAGATCGCCGGATAACACAGAAGCGCCTTTTCGGTCGCATCCGCGTTGGTAGCCTTGGAATCGTTGATATAGCGTACGCCATCGATCGTGCCTACTAGTTCTTGTCGGTGCGCGAGGCCCGGGAACGAGCAGATCGCGGCCGTCGCGGCGGCCGTATCGATGCCGCAGGAACGCGCGGCGGCGTAAGCAGCACAGGCGTTTTGCCAGTTGTGCGCGCCGGGCAGCCGCTCGGCGAGCGCGAGATCGAGCACGCGCTCCGGCTTGGCTCCAAATGCGTCGATGAGCCAACCGCTGTCGATATAAACGCCGCCCGAAACCGGCTCCAGCACCGAGATCGGCACGACCCGCGCAGGACCCGTCCGGCGCAGCTCGTCAGACAGCTCGCGGCAGATCGCATCATCGATGCCGATGATCGCCGTGGCGGCCTTGTCCTGGCGCGCGAAGATGCGCCGCTTGGCGGCGACATATCCTTCCATGTCGCCGTGCCGGTCGAGGTGATCGGGGGTGATATTGAGTAGCAGCGCGATATCGAAGGCGAGCGTCGTAATCAGTTCGAGCTGGAACGAGCTGGCCTCGAGCACGTAGCTGCCGTCGCGACCGAGCGGCGCCAATGAGAGGGCCGGCGTGCCGAGATTGCCGCCAACCGCGACCCGCCGGCCGGCAGCCTCGAGAATGTGGGCGATCAACGCCGTCGTTGTCGATTTACCATTTGTACCGGTTATACCGATATAGCGCGCCTCCGGCTGGGCCCGGCCGAGCAGCTCGATGTCGCCGATGATCTCGGCGTCGGCGTCGCGGGCCCGCACCACGGCCGGGTGCGGCTCGGGGAAGCTGTGCGGGATACCGGGCGACAAAACCAGCGCCGGGATGTCCCGCCAATCGGCCTCAGCTAAATTGCGCAACGTCAGTTCGGCGGCCAAGGCCTTGCGGACCGCCTCGTTGTCGTCCCACGCCAGCACTTCAGCGCCTCCGGCAGCGAGCGACTGGGCCGCCGCCCGCCCCGATTTGGCCAGCCCCAGCACGCCTACCAGCCGACCCCGGAATTCGTCGACCACGATCATGATTGCCTACCGCCGCTTCTCTACCTCAGCTTCAATGTCGCCAGCCCGGCGATCGCCAGGATCGACGCGATGATCCAGAAGCGAATGACGATCGTCGGTTCTTCCCAGCCCTTTTGCTCGAAATGATGGTGCAGCGGCGCCATACGAAAGACCCGCCGTCCGGTCATCTTGAAGCTGGCTACCTGAACGATCACCGACACCGCCTCGAGCACGAACAACCCGCCGATGATCGCCAGCACCAGTTCATGTTTCGTTATGATGCTCATCGTGCCGAGCGCGGCGCCGATCGACAGCGATCCGGTATCGCCCATAAAGACGCTGGCGGGCGGCGCGTTGAACCACAGGAATCCGAGCCCGGCCCCGACCATCGCGCCGCAAAACACGGTCAGCTCATCGGCGCCGGGAACGTGGTGCAGCTGCAGGTAATTGGCAAAACTGGCGTTGCCGACCGCGTAGGCGATAAACGCGAAACAGCCGGTCGCGATCATCGACGGGCCGATCGCCAGCCCGTCGAGCCCGTCGGTCAAGTTTACAGCATTCGACGCGCCGGCGATAACCAGCACGCCGAATATCGGAAAGAACCAGCCGACATTCAGAACCACGTTCTTGACGAACGGGATGGCGCTCGTATTCGCGATTGGCGGGCGCATGATGAAGGCAAGCGCGATGCAGGCGCCGATCGCCATCAGGATTTCCAGCAGCAGCTTGACCCGGCCGGGCACACCGTGATGCGAGCGCCGCGTCAATTTGCGGAAATCGTCGAGAAACCCGATCAGCCCAAAGCTGACCGTCATCCAGATCACGATCCACACATAGGCGTTGCCGAGATCGGCCCACAGCAGCGTCGAAACCGTCAGCGCCAGCAGGATCAGGAACCCGCCCATGGTCGGCGTGCCCTTCTTGCGGACGAGATGGCTCTGCGGCCCATCGGCGCGGATCGGCTGACCTTCGCCCTGCATCGATCTGAGCCAGGCGATGATCTGCGTGCCGAAAACGAGGCTGATCAGCAGCGAGGTGAAGAACCCTCCACCGGCTCGAAAGGTGATGTAGCGGAACAGATTCAGCGCATGAAACTGATCGGCGAGCGGCGCCAGCAGCAG
>VAZR01000258.1 GCA_005888515.1 Alphaproteobacteria bacterium
TTTGGCGGGAAGAACTCGAACGAGACGCGTGGCGGGCCGTCGTCGAAATCGCCGACCGGATCGGCCGATAACAGGCCGCGGCGCTGCGCGGGCGAGGCGAAGTGCGGGTTGTCGCTCATCCCAACAACACCTCTTCGCTACGGGCGACGCGCCGGCCGGTGCTGCGCCGGCGAATTTGCGCCTGACCGGCCGGGTCGCGGCGGTAGGCGGTCCAGATCACAACGGTCAGCGGATCGCCAGCGAGATGGCGGGCCGGCGCGGGATCGAGCCCAGCGGCGCGGCACCAATCGGCGACTTCGCGGTCGGCAAAGCCAAGCCGGCGATGCGCCTGTTCCTCACGCAGGAATTCGAGCGTGTGTGGAGCAAAATCGACGACGATCAAAATACCCTCGGAGCGCAGCACTCGCGCCGCCTCGGCGATCGCATCGGCCGGCCGCTCGGCATAGTGCAACACCTGGTGGATGACGATCGCGTCAAAGGCCGCATCCGGCAGCGGCAGCTGGTACATGTCCCCGAGCCGCACCGTGCCGTTGGCGAGTCCGGCGCGTTCGAGATTGACCCGCGCGAGCGCCAGCATCTCGCGCGACTGGTCGATGCCGAGCGCGCGCCCGACATAGGGGCCGAGGATCTCCAGCATGCGGCCGGTGCCGGTACCGATGTCGAGCAGGTCGTGCGGCTGGGCCGCAGCGATAATTTCGTCCAACGCGGCCTCGACCTCCCGCTCGTCGACATAGAGCGAGCGGATGTGGTCCCATCGCGCGGCATTCTCGCAGAAATAGGCGGCCGCGATCTCGGCACGCTGGCGCTTGATCGCCGCGAGCCGCTGCAGATCGAGGGCGATCGTCCGGTCGGCCTCGCCGCACGCCTCGACCAGGTGCCGCATCAAGGCGCTCCCAGCTCGCTGACCGTCAGCTCGCCGCGCGCGCACAGGACCAGGAGCCGGAGCCGGGTCGATTCAGCGGCGGCGCGCAAGGCAAGCAGCAACTCATCCATCGATGCGCCGGCCTCGACCGCCGGCCCCGGGGTGCTGACTGGGGTGCTGACCCGGGCGCTGATTGGGGCGCTGACCATGACTAAAGATATAAAGATATCTTTATATCGTCAAGCGTCTGCCCTTTGAAAGTTTATTAACCTTAACGCTCCAGTATCTCCGGTTGAGGAGATCGGGACACCGTTCGCGCAGCACATGAGCGTGTCGGTATCCCAGTTGCGAAGATGTGACATCGCTGTATGCATTCCAATCAAATGCTGGCCCAATTAAGGATCGCTTGCCGCGGTTGCGCGTTTTTCGTCATTATCCCGTGCCGTTCTCACCCCATTCGGGATTTTCCCACGAGGCTCTGATGTTGTTCCGCCGGTCATCGCTTTTTGTCGCGGGCGTTGTGGCTCTCGGGCTGGCCATGTCCGGCTGCGCCGCGCCGGCGCCCACCGCCGCGGGCGGCGAGGCCTTCAATGATCCGTTGGAGGACACCAACCGCGCCATCTTCGGCGTCAACCAGGCGATCGACCGAAACGTGCTGCTGCCGGTGGCGAAGACCTACCGCACCGTGCTGATACCGCCGATGCGCCAGGCCTTTCACGATTTCATGCAGAACCTGAACGCGCCGGTCGTTTTCATGAACGACATGCTGCAAGGGCAGTTCGGGCTGGCCGCCAATACGGTCGGGCGCGTGCTGATCAACACTTCGATGGGCATGGGCGGCATGTTCGATTTCGCCACCCAATTCGGCATCCCCTATCACAGCAACGATCTCGGGATCACGCTGGCAACCTGGGGCTTTGACGAAGGCCCGTATCTGGTGCTGCCGGTGCTGGGCCCGTCAAATCCGCGCGATCTGGCCGGACAGATCGGCGACGGGCTCGCCGATCCGGGCGATTATGTTGCCTCGGCACATCACCGCTTGTGGGCGAGTATGGCGCGCGCCCTCACCTCCGGCATCGACGAGCGCTCGCGGAATATTGAGAGCCTCGAGGACATCGAGCGCACCTCGCTCGATTTCTATGCGACGATTCGCTCGCTTTACCGCCAGCGCCGGGCGGCGCAAATCCGCCATGAAGAGCAGAACCTCCCCAACCCGGCGCCGATAGGGGCCAATCGCGGGACTTCGCCCGGGATATCCAACTCGGTTGCCACCGTGCCTCAACAGCACCAGGTTTCGGCTAAATGAGACGATTTTTTCCGGCGATCGGCGCGTTCCTTTTGTTGACTGGGCTGCTCACGGCAGCGCCGCGAGAGGCCGATGCGCAGGATGCCCGTGCGTTTGTCGCCAACCTTGGCAACCAGGCGATCCAGGTTCTCGGACCAAGCGTATCGCCGGCGCAGCGGGTCGCCCGCTTTCGCCAACTATTCCAGAATGATTTCGATGTGCCGGGCATCGGCCAATTCGTGCTCGGCCGCTATTGGCGCACCGCCAGCCCGCAGGAGCAGCAGGAATTCCTCCGGCTGTTTCAGGAATATATCGTGCAGGCCTACGCCTCCCGCCTTGGCGAGTATGGCGGCGAACCGTTCCGGGTCCTCGGCAGCCGGCCGGCCGGCGATGAGACCGTCGTCACTAGCCAGATCGATCGCCCGAACGGCGGCCGCGTCATGGTCGATTGGTATCTGACCAATCGCGGCGGCGGGCTGAAGATCACCGACGTCTATGTCGGCGGCGTCAGCATGAAGGTCACGCAGCGCGACGAATTCGCCTCGGTGATCCAGCGCAACGGCGGCCGCGTCGATGCATTGCTGGCGCAGCTCCGGCAAAGACTGGCGGCCGCGCGCTAGTTCCCGGCGAAATTTTCGCAAGAATTCCGGACGACCGGTCGGGCGAGAGCCGCGCCGGCTCTTCGCCGGATGCGCGCACCCGGCGACGCGGGACATCGGCGAAGTGTTCAAGACTCGCGAGAGAGACAACACACACTCTTTGCGAGGTACCCATCCCATGCGACACCAGCTTCGTTTCCCGGGAGCGATCGCCGCCCTGCTGCTCTTCGCCGGCCTGGCGGCCATGCCGCGCAGCGCGTCGGCGCAAGATGCGGCCAGCTTTATCCAGAACCTCGGCACGCAAGGCATCCAGGCGCTCGGGCCGTCGGTGCCGGCCGCGCAGCGGACCGCCCGGTTCCGGCAACTGTTCGACGCCGATTTCGACGCGGCGGGCATCAGCCGGTTTGTCATGGGTCCGGCCGGCCGCAATATGACGCCGGAACAGCAGCAGGAATTCGCCCATCTGTTCCGCGACTACGTCGCCCAGACTTATAGCGAGAAGCTGGCGACCTATGGCGGCTCGCCGTTCCGCGTGACCGGCACCCGGCAGAACGGCGATGAGACGATCGTGACCAGCCAGGTCATGCGCCAGGGCAGCCCGGCCGAGCTGCAATGGCACGTCGCCAATCGCGGCGGACGCTTTGTGGTCACCGACGTGCAGGTCAACGGATCGAGCATGAAGGTCAGCGAGCGCGACCAGCTCGCCAGCATCCTACAGCGCAATGGCGGGCGTCCTGATCAGCTGTTGTCGGTCATGCGGCAACAGGTGGCGCATGGCGGCGCGGTGCAGCGGCGCGAGGGCATGCCGCCTGGCGGCGCGGTCGGCAGCAGCATGCCGCCGCGGCAATAGCCAGGACGCGCTAGAGAAACCCCTCTCCCGCGCCGCGGGAGGGGGTTTTTCTATGCACGCGTCAGGGGCTTGTAACGGATGCGATGCGGCTGATCGGCCTCGGCGCCCAGGCGCCGGTGCCGGTCAGCCTCGTAATCGGCGTAGTTGCCCTCGAACCACACGACCTGACTGTCGCCCTCGAAGGCCAGCATATGGGTCGCGATGCGGTCCAGAAACCAGCGGTCATGGGTGATGATCACGGCGCAGCCCGGATATTCGAGCAGCGCCTCTTCGAGCGCGCGCAGCGTGTCGACATCGAGATCGTTGGTCGGCTCGTCGAGCAATAGCAGATTGGCGCCCTTTTTCAGCATCTTCGCGAGATGAACCCGGTTGCGCTCGCCGCCGGATAATTGCCCGACCTTTTTCTGCTGATCCGGCCCGCGGAAATTGAACAGGGCGCAATAGGCGCGGCTAGCGATCTTGCGGCGGCCAAGATCGATCTCGTCCTGCCCGCCCGAGATTTCCTGCCACACCGTATTGTTGCCACCGAGCGTGTCACGCGACTGGTCGACATAGCCGAGCTTGACCGTCTCGCCGATGCGGAACTCGCCGGTGTCGGGCATCTCCTGATCGGTCAGCATGCGGAACAAGGTCGTCTTGCCGGCGCCGTTCGGGCCGATCACCCCGACGATGCCGCCGGGCGGAAGCCGGAAACTCAGATCCTCGATCAGCAGATGATTGCCGAAGCCCTTGCGGACATGCTGCGCCTCGACGACGAGATCGCCGAGGCGGGGACCCGGCGGCAATACGATCTGCGCCGTCTCGGGCGCCTTTTCGCGGCTCTGCGCAACCAGCGCGTCATAGGCCGAGACGCGCGCTTTGCTCTTCGCCTGACGGGCGCGCGGGCTTTGCCGCACCCATTCCAATTCGCGCTCCAGGGTGCGGCGGCGCGCCTCCTCCTGCTTGCCCTCGGTCTCGAGCCGGGCCTGTTTCTGTTCGAGCCAGCCCGAGTAATTGCCTTCGAACGGGATGCCGCGGCCGCGATCCAGTTCGAGGATCCAGCCGGCTACCTCGTCGAGGAAATAGCGGTCATGGGTGACCGTGACGACGGTGCCGGGATAGTCGCGCAAAAAGCGCTGCAGCCAAGCGACCGACTCGGCGTCGAGATGGTTGGTCGGCTCGTCGAGCAACAGGAGATCGGGGCGCTGCAACAACAGGCGGCACAGCGCGACGCGGCGCCGCTCGCCGCCCGACAGCGTGGCGACCGCGGCTTCGCCGGGCGGGCAGCGCAGCGCGTCCATCGCGATCTCGACGGTGCGATCGAGCTCCCAGGCGTCGGCCTGGTCGATCTTCTCCTGCAATTCGCCCTGCTCGGCGATCAGCGCCTCCATCTCCTCGGGCGACAGATCCTCGGCAAAACGGGCGCTGACCGCCTCAAAGCGTTCGAGCAGCGCCTTGGTTTCGGCGAGCCCCTCCATGACATTGCCGGCGACGTCCTTCGAGGGATCGAGCACCGGCTCCTGCGGCAGAAAGCCGACCCGCACGCCCTCGGCGGCCCAGGCCTCGCCGGCAAAATCGCGCTCCTCACCGGCCATGATGCGCAGCAGGGTCGATTTGCCAGCGCCGTTGAGGCCGAGGACGCCGATCTTGGCGCCGGGCAGAAAGGACAGCCAGATGTCCTTCAGCACCTCGCGGCCACCGGGATAGGTCTTGCCGAGGCCTTTCATGACGTAGATGTATTGATAAGCGGCCATCGGCGCGGCTTTCACGACGGGGAAACGGGGGCGTGTGGCGAGTTAGAGATAGGCTGCCCCACCGTCAAGGCCGATCTGGGGCGCCGCGGCCCCGCGTCGGGCGGGATGCAATGAATAGTTGAGCGATGCCGTCGCCGTTTGCTGCATCTGCAGGAAATCAGCAGCAAAATTGCACGTAGCGGTTGCGCTCCGACTTCATTGCGCCTCGATGGAAAATGCCAAACGATTGTTTTTCCAATAAAATTACCTGACGGATTTTTGCCGCGATAAACTCGCGCCGCGCCCCCGAGCGCAATCAGCAGCAAAGATTTGCAGCTGATCTCGCTGCTGCGAACAACCAACGAGCGGCAGCCGGTTTGCGGCGATCGGCAAGCCCTCCTCCGTGTGCGATTTGCCCATCACGGACTATGTAGGCGGAGATCGTTTAGGTTCAAGAACAAAAAGAGAACCATCGGAGGTTACATACCGCATTGGAATCGGGGAATGCGCTGCGCTTTTCCGCACCACACTTTTTGTTGCCGGACCAGTGGCCACGGGCACGCGCATATCCGTTTGCCCCTCACCCCGACCCTCTCCCCGAGGCGGGGAGAGGGAGCGCTCGTCGAGAACGGCGCGGGTTGTCCCACGTCGTCGTCCCGGCGAAGGCCGGGACCCGCTTCTCAGAGGCGAGAGCGGTTGACCGGTGGATCCCGGCCTCCGCCGGGATGACGCTTGATTATGTAGGATGGTAGAGCGCAGCGGAGGGCCAGAACGGCTCGCCGATGAGGAGGACGGCCCACTCTCCGAAGGGTGGGAGGACACGATCGTGATCGGCGGCTTGCCGCCGCGCAAACGCGACGTCCACATACGCCTCGATGCCGATGTCCTCGACTGGTTCCGCGGATACCAAACCCGGATCAACGCGGTGCTGCGCGCCTTTGTCGACGCGCGCCGCCGTGCCCAGCGCGGAGCCCGTAAGCGGCGACACCACACCCCTTAGTTGCACATCATTCAGATAACTGAAGGACTTCGCGTCCGCTTTGACACAAGCGCGGCGGACGCCCAGAAGACTGTGAAGCAGCCGGGGGATGATGCCGGTCAGGCGAGAGGCGTGCCGTGCGAGAACCGCTGAATCTGCCCCTCACCGGTCATCCAGCACGGCGCGGAGGAATGCCTCGGGGTGGAAAGCTGTCCTTCGCCCGGCCTATCCGACGTGACCCTCTTGAGCCATAGTCCCTGCTCGCCGTCAGAGCGAGAGGCCGGGCATGAGGCGACGCGATTTCATAATTTTTCTCGCCGGCGCGATGGCGGCATGGCCGCTCGATGCGCGCGCGCAGCAGAAGCCGATGCCGGTGATCGGCGTCCTCAGCGCCGGGCCGAGTGGGCCTTTTTCACCGTTTATGGCCGCGTTCCGCCAGGGACTGAGCGAAGCCGGCTACGTCGAGGGACAGAATTTGGCGATCGAATACCGTTGGGCGGAGGGCCATTACGATCGGCTGCCCGCATTGGCCGCCGATCTCGTCGGCCGCAAGGTCGATTTGATCATGGCGGGTAACCCGCCTGCGGCACTAGCCGCGAAAAGCGCGACCTCGACGATCCCGATCGTCTTCAGGCATGGCGGCGATCCGATCCGGGACGGGCTGGTCGCCAGCCTCGCCCGGCCGGGCGGCAACGTCACGGGAGTCAGCCAGCTCGGCGACGAGGGGCTGACGGCTAAGCGGCTTGAGCTGCTGTCTGAGCTGGTTCCGCGGGCTGGGGTCATCGCCCTGCTGGTGAACCCAAACAGCCCGGCTGCCGGGCGTGTCATTCAAGAGGTGCAGCAAGCGGCACGAGCGAAGGGGTTGCAGCTTCCTATCCTGAAGGCCGGCAGCGAAAGCGAGATCGACACCGCCTTCGCCTCCCTAGCCCAACTGCATGCTGACGCGCTTCTCGTCGCCGCCGATCCGTTCCTCAGCAGCCGGCGCGAGCAGTTCGTGGCGCTGGCATTGCGCCATGCCGTTCCGGCGATCTATGCGTGGCGCGAATTCGTCGCTTCCGGCGGCCTGATCAGCTATGGAGCGAGCCTCACTGCTGCCCTTCACCTGGTTGGCACTTACGCGGCAAAGGTCCTCAAGGGCGCCAAGCCCGCCGATCTGCCGGTCCAGCAGGCGACGACCTTCGAGCTGGTCATCAACCTCAAGACCGCCGAGGCGCTCGGCCTCACCGTGCCGCAATCGCTCCTCGCCCGCGCCGACGAAGTTATCGAGTAAGGGAGGCGAGCGCCCGCTTCGGGTCGTTAGCGGAAATTCAAACTGAAGCAGTACGGCTCAAGCCCGTTTGACACCCCAAAAGACCGTGAAGCAGCCGGGGATGATGCCGGTCAGGTCTTTGCGGTAGGCGGTGGTCTGCCAATATTCGCCCATCGGGATGAACGGCAGGTCCTGCCATGCTTGCGTCTGCAATTCGGCGGCAATGCGGCGCTGCTGGTCGAGATCGCCGGCATCGAGCCAGGCGCGCCGCAGTTCCTCGATGCGCGGGCTGTCGGGCCAGCCGTCATAGGCAGCCTTGCCGTCGGCGCGCAAGGCAGGATTGCCGAACGGGTGGATGTTCGGGATCGAGCGGTCGATCATCGTGAAGAACACGTTCCAGCCGCCCTTGTCGGGCGGCGCCTGGCTGGTGCGCCGCTTGACCACGGTGGCGAATTCGTTTTCCTGCAGATCGACATCAAGCCCGGCGCGGCGGAGCTGGTCGGCGCCGATCAGGCTCAGCGCGCGGATGCCGGCGAGCTCGGTCGGCGCGATCACGACAATCTTCTCGCCCTTGTAGCCGGCCTCGGCCAGCGCCTTCTTCGCGGCGGCGTGGTCGCGCGGCCGTTTCAGGATCTCGACACCGGCATCGTTGGCGAGCGGCATGCCGTGCGAGAACAGCCCGATGCCGTCCAGCCAGTTGGCCGGATCGGCGCCGGCCACCGCGGTCATCGCGTCGGCCTGGTCGACGACGCTGAGCAAGGCCCGGCGCGCTTCCGGCTTGTCGAAGGGCGGATAAAGCTGGTTGAAGCGCAGGATCCCCATCGCCGGCATGTAATGCGAAACCAGCGTCACGTTGCGGTCGGCGCCGACCAAATCGGCGAGATCGCGGCTCGGCGATTCCCACCAGTCGATCTCGCCGCGGCTCAGCGCCCCCTGCGCCGAAAACGCGTCCAGGGTCAGAAACTCGACACGGTCGAAATGCACGGCCTTCGGGCCGGAGGTAAAGCCCGGCGCGCCGCCGGGACCGCCGCCTTCGCGCGGGGTGCGGCGAGGTCGTCGCGAGCCGCTCCGGCATGATCGCCGGCACGGTGCCGCCCGGCCCGGCGAGCGCCATCGGCAGGTTCGGAAACGGCCGCTTCAGACTGAACTTCACCGTGCGATCGTCGGGCGCCGACAGCTCCTCGGTGGCCGCCATCAGCGCGCTGGCGAATGGGACGCGTACCGCAAAGCGGCGGATGCTGGCGACCACATCGCGCGCCAGCACCGGCTCGTTATCATGGAAACGCAAGCCGTCGCGCAGGCGTAAATTCCAGGTCAACCCGTCATCATCGACATCGTGGCCCTGCACCATCTGCGGCTGGGCCTGCCAATTGGTGTCGAGACCGTAGAGCGTGTCGAAGACGAGATAGGCGTAGTTGCGGGTCTGCCGGTTGAAGGTAATCACCGGGTCGAGCACGACCAGATCCGCGGTCGGCGCAAAGCGCAGGGTCTTGGCATTGTCGGCGCGCGCGAGGCGCGGGGCGGCGAGCGGCGATGCGAGGGCTGCGGCGGCAAGACCGGCGTTCAGAAGATCGCGGCGGCGCATCGGCGTTCCCCTTCGTTGGCGATAGTTTGCGCGGAGTGTAGCACTGTGAACCCCTCTCCCGCCCAAGGAACTCCGCGGGGGGAGAGGGTGGCCGAGGCGCTAACCGAGGCCGGGTGAGGGCGCCAGAACCTGCGCAACCCTCACCCTCCCCAGCGCTACGCGCTGGGCCCCTCCCTCTCCCGCAGTGCGGAGAGGGCTTTGGGGCCGCGTCATTGCTTTGTTGAAAGGATACCGCTCACAAAACGAAGTATTGTGGGGCGCACCAACCGAGCAAACGGGAGGGGGCGATGGCGAGCGA
>VAZR01000259.1 GCA_005888515.1 Alphaproteobacteria bacterium
ACCCGCCGGTGTGGATGGCGGCGACCTCGGAATCGGCGATCGACTGGGCGGCGGGCCGCGGGTTTTCGATCCTGATGGACCCGCATGCCGCGCATCGCGATATCGGCCGCAAACGGCACTATTATTTCGAGAAGCTGACCGCCGCCGGCCATGCTGTCGAGGGGCGCGAGTTGCCGATCGCCCGCCTCGTGGCGCTCGGCGACACCGCGGCCGAGGCAGAGGAGACGGCGCGGGCCGGCTCGCAATGGATCGTCGACTCGTATTTCGGCGCGCAGCACCGGCCGGTCGGGGTTGCCGATCCGGCCGCACCGGGTGCGGACCGGGTGCAACGCTATCTCGACGAGGTCATCCTGCACGGCACGCCGGAAGCGGTGCTCGATCAGATCCTGCAACTACGGGAGGAAATCGGGCTCGATTACCTCCTATGCGCGCCGCTCAGCCACAAGACGTTCGGCCTGCTCACGGAGAAGATCCTCCCGCGCCTGCCGTAGCTGGGCCCAAATTCAGATCCCTCTGCCCGGGCTTGTCCCGGGCATCCACGTCTGCCTTGCAGCGCCTTGAAAGACGTGGGTGGCCGGAACAAGTCCGGCCACGGGGTGAAATTTGCATCAGGCGTGGGTGGCGGCCCAGCCTTCGATGATGGCCTGCAGCGCGGCGAGGCCGTCGGTCAATGCCGCCGGCCCGGGCTGTAGGATCAGCGGCGATTTGATTTCGTGGATCGCGTCATCGAGCACGGCGGGCACATCCTCGAAACCCGACCGAGCCCGTACCCGCTCGGGGCGGAATTTCTTGCCGCACCATGAGCCGATGATGATGTCGGGCTGGCGGGCGCCGACCTCCGCGGCGGTCACGATCCGGCCTTTCGCCGCCGGCGACCTGGAGCGATCAGCGAAGATGTCGAGGCCGCCGGCCGCCTCGATCAGTTCGGACACCCAGCCGATGCCGCTGATCAGCGGCTCGTCCCATTCCTCGAAAAATATTTTCGGCCGGCGCAGCAATTCCCGGCTGCGGGCGCGTGCGTCGGTGAGGCGGCCGACAAGTTCCCCCGCAAGCTGCGCCGCTCGTGCGGCGGCGTCGACGATTGCGCCGAGCATGCGGATCATGTCGAGGATGCCGGCGATCGTGCGCTGATTGAAGGCGTGGACGGCGATGCCGCGGCGGATCAGCTCGGCGACGATATCGGATTGCAGATCTGAGAACGCCAACACCAGATCCGGCTCGAGCGCCAGGATCTTGGGGATGTCAGCCGAAGTGAAGGCGCTGACCCGCGGCTTTTCGCGCCGTGCCTGCGGCGGGCGGACCACATAGCCGGAAATGCCGACGATGCGGTGCTGCTCGCCGAGCAAATACAGCGTCTCGACCGTTTCCTCGGTCAGGCAGACGATCCGGCTCGGCGGGAACATCGCGTGAGTTGCGTTTGGCGCAGGATCAGCCGCCGAGCGTCACGCCCGCGAGCATGCCGATCGCATAGGTGATCGCCGCGGCCGCGTAACCGATCAGCAGCTGGCGGAATGCTGAAAACCCGACGCTTCTGCCGGTGAACAGCGAGGTGCCGGCGCCGATCGCGGCGAGGGCAGCGCCGCTGGCGATCAGGCTGGCGATAACCGCCGCCCGACCGCCGAGAAACAGAAACGGCGCGACCGGGAAAATGGCGCCGACCGAAAACAGCAGAAACGAGGAAACCGCCGCCGTCCAGGCCGAGCCGCCGAGCTCGTCGGGATCGATGCCGAGCTCTTCGCGGACCAGCGTGTCGAGCGCGGTGTCCTTGTTGGCCATCATCTGGCGCGCCAGCGCCTCGGCCTGCGGGCGGGGCAAGCCCTTTGCCTCGTAGATCAGCGCGATCTCCTCGATCTCCTCCTCCGGCGCCTGTTCGAGCTCGGATTTTTCGATCTCGATCTGTTTTTGATAAAGCTCGCGCGAGGAGTTGACCGAGAGCCATTCGCCCATCGCCATCGAGCAGGCGCCGGCGACTAGGCCGGCCAGCCCGGTTAACAGAATGGTCTTCTCCGCGACCGCGGCGCCGGCGACCCCCATGACCAAGCTCAAATTCGACACCAGCCCGTCATTGGCACCGAGCACCGCGGCGCGCAGCGCATTGCCGCCCATCGCGCGGTGCCGGCCTTCGAGCCGCGCCAGCGCACTGCCCTGCAACCCGCCGGGGGTGGAACTCTCGATCGCCTGAACAACGCGGGCATGCGACCGCTCGGCCGCCGGCAACCCGCCGGCGACCGCCTCGGCCTGGGCGTCGTATTGGCCGCTGTCGCGCTGCTCCAGCGTGTTGACGGTCGGCAACACGAATTGCGGCCCGAAGCGGCGAGCCGGCCATACACCTCCTTGAGGCGCGGATCGGTTTCGGCATCGGCCAGCGCCCGGTAGAGCGCGGCGCCATCGACTTCGCCTTGCAGATTGGCGCGATAGCGTGCGGCAGCGTCCTGGTCGGCCATCGCGAACCCTCGCGCGAAACGCGGCGGTTTGGCAAGCCTATGCCGGAAATGCAGCCTCGATGTCGCTCGGCTGCGCCGCTGCGCCGCGCCGGCTCGGGCGGAGACGCCCCATCGCGCGTTCGAGGAGGCCGATGGTCTCGTGCAGCAGCCGACCCTCCGGAATATTCAGGATGCAGTGCGGGCGAGCGGAATGGCAGGCATCGCGGCAGGGCATCGCCGCGCGCTCGGGCTGGACGACGCGAATGCAGGCGGGCTCGCCCCAGGGCGCGAACCGCAACGGCGAATTGGCATGGCTGGGCCTGCCGTTTGCCGGATGACAGGACGCGACCGCCACCGGTGTGCCGAACGCGGCGGCCACATGCGCCGGGGCGCTATCCGCGCCGACCAGCGCGACCGAGCGCCGGATCAGCGCCGCCGCACCGCGCAGGCTCAGCCGGCCGCATGCCGAAGCGGCACCGCCAATCTCGGCGGCCAGCTCTGCCGCCCGCGCGACATGCGCCGGTCCGCCGATAATCGCGAAGCGGCAACCGAACTTCGCGCGCAAGGCTCGCGCGAGACGGACCAGACGCCTCCCCGGCAAGTTCCGTTTCGGCTCCGAGGCAAAGGGCGCCAGCGCGACCACATCGCATCCCGCGCTGCCGAAAACCTCGCGCACGAAGCCATCAGCGGCCGCCTCGTCGGCGCTGGCCAGGCGGAGATCGGCATCGCGTACCGTAACCTCGCCGCCCATGAAGCGTAGCAACGCCAGATTATGCTCGACCTCGTGCGTCGGCTGACGGCGATCGAGCAGATGCGTGAACAGCCGGTCATGGCCGCGGTTGAGGCGCTGCTTGCGGCCGGTGCACCGCTCGGAAAACCCGACGACCCAGCGCCCCCCGCTGGCGGCGGCGATCGACGCAGCACCCCAGAAATCGGCATCCCAGCGCGGCACGACTGCGAGGTCGAACGCGCCCTGCCGGTAATCGTCGATAAACGAACGCAGCGCTGCCGCATCGCCTGGCGTCAGCAAGGGCACGGCCGGAAGGCTCTCGCGCAACGCCACGACGCGGTCGATATCGGGACAGGTCGCGGCGAGGTCCCGCACACGTTGCAGTACGATCGCGGTGATGTGGGCTTGGGGCGCGCTGCGCCGCAGATTGCGCAGAAACGGAGTGCAAAGGACCCAGTCACCGATGAAATCGAGCTTCACGACAAGAATGCGCCGGCACGAAGCGAGATCGATGTCGGTCGCGGTCAGCTGTGAATTGCCATCCATACCTGTTTCAACGGGTGTCAGCACCATTCGGCTGCCGCGGTGTTGTCCAGAAGAGAGGCAGCGGCGCGGAGCAATTATTGATGGTTGAGAACACGGTTCGCGATTTCCTGAATGCGCTGGGATCGGATTTGCGCCGGCGCGCGGTCTTTCCTTTTGACGCGGAGGAGCGCTGGAACTGGCATTACATCCCGCGCGAGCGCAACGGCGTCTTGCTGAAATCGATCAGCGATGCGCAGCGGCAGGCCGCGATGGCACTATTGCGCGCCGCTCTCAGCGAGCGCGGCTATGCGCGCGCCGAAGACATCATGTGGCTCGAAAATGTGCTGGCCAAGATCGAGCGTGACCCCGAGACCTACGACCCGCTGAACTATGCCGTGACGGTATTCGGCGAGCCCGGCGGGAAAGGGCCGTGGGGCTGGCGGATCGACGGGCATCATTTGTCGTTGAATTTCGCGCACACGCCGGATGGCATCGCCGTGACCCCGGCCTTTTTCGGCGCCCATCCGACGAATGTGGAGCATGGCCCGCATGCCGGGTTGCGGGTGCTCGGCGCCGAGGAGGATCTCGGCCGCCAGCTGATCCGCGGCCTGCCCGACGCGCAACGCGAGCACGCGGTCATCGCGCGCGACGCGTTCGACGACATCATCACCGGCCCGGGGCGCGAGGGCAGTCTGCGGCGCCCGGCCGGGTTGGCATTCGGCATCATGGAGGAAAGCCACCGCAACCTCGCGATGCGGATCATCGAGGAATTCATCGGCACGATGCGGCCGGCGGTGGCCGAGGCGGAGCGGGCGCGGATCCGCGAGGCCGGACTGGAGCAAATCCATTTCGCCTGGGCCGGCAGCCTCGAACCGCGCCGGCCGCATTATTACCGCCTGCACGGCCCTAACCTGTTGATCGAGTACGACAACACCCAGAACGAGGCCAACCACATCCATTCGGTCTGGCACGATCCCGGGCATGATTTCGCGACCGATCTGCTGCGGCGGCATTACGAGCACCACTCGCATCGCGCTGGCCAGCATGTCGAGCTGCTGCGCTAGGAGCATGCGGTAAGCAACCGGAATGGGGCGCGATCCTCCGGCGGTTGCGGCGAGCGACGCCGGCTCCGGGACGGCGTTTCACAGGTAAGGCTTTCTCTCATTTGTGACAGGAGGCGCGCATGCCGCGAAAACAAGTCAACCGCAAGGAAGGCGCGACCAGCATCCAACGCAACCCGTTCCCATCCGAAACCGCGCGTCAGACCAGCGGGAGCGCACGTCCCCGCGGCCCGGGCAAGCATTTCCGCGACGCGCCGACCGGTGCGAGCGATCTCGAACGCAATCCCGGCATCGGCTCGTCTCCCGGCACTTTTTCCAGCGGCGAGAGCGGCATCGACGAGCTCGACGAGACGACGGGGATCACACGCAAACCGAAATGACGATGGAAGCACGGCATGAGCTACAAAAAGCACCCAAACCCCGGCGCAGCAGCGTGCCGCTACGGCAGGCGCGCGGAAACCGGGGCAGAAGCCCAAGCCGGCGGGACCCGCCCGGCAAGGCGTCCAGCCTGACGAGGCGCGGGCCAGGCGCGAACGGCAGCTGCAGAAGGGAGCTGGTAAAGCGCATTGAGCGAGATCCGGTAAAAACGAACAACCCCCGCAGCGTCTTGGCCGGGCTTGGCCCGGCCATCCACGAGAAGCCGCTCGTGGATCCCCGGGCCAAGCCCGGGGAAGACGGATTGGGGGTGTTCCGAACCTCAATGGATTTTGGTCTAGGAACGACGGCCGCTCAGATAAAATCCGCCTCGGATCACGCTCCCTAGAAACAATCCCTCTCCCGCGGATGCGGGAGAGGGACTGCTTTCGCCTAACTACAGCAGCATCGACTTTTCGCGCTGCACCTCGCCGAGCAGGTTGGCGCGGCGGCTCTCATCGAGCGCGGCGCGCAATTTCGGGAACTCCATCTGCTCCTCTTCGCGCGCGTGCGATTCGATCATGTGATGGAGCGCCCGCAATTCGGTGATCCAGCTCGGGCTATCCTTGGCCATGTGCTCGAGCTCGAACAGCTTGACCTTCACCTCGGCATGGTCGCGGTACAGCTTGACCGCCTGCTCGTGGCGATGCGCATCGTCGCGCAGCATCGGATAGATAATGTCCTCCTCCGCCAGCGCATGCGCCGTCAGCATGCGTTTCAGCTGGAACAGCATCGCCGCGCGCCGGCCGGTCGCCGAATTGTCGGTGGCCTCGATCGCCTCGAACATTGCCAGCGCCTTTTGATGGTCCTGCGCCAAGGCGTCGAACGGGTCGGTGCCGGCCATCGTGCGCAGTGAGCCGATCGCGCGTCCGGCGAAAGGCGGGGCCACCCGGCTGGCGGCCAGACTTAGCAGCGCGCCGGCGCCGAAGACCATCATGTCGCGGGTACGAAACCAGTCCCAATTGCCCCAGTTCCAGTTGCCCATGAGGTTCTGGTTTGCTTGTCGGTTTGTCCTTTGTCGCATGCCGTCCTCCTTGTAACACGCTGACTCGCCAACGCGTTATGGAAGGCGGATAGCGCCAGGAGCGCCTTGTTGATTGAGCGGGATCGGCTGTCGCGCCACCTCTGCGGCACGGCGCGGTTGATCAGCGCGAGCGCAGGAAACGGACGATTTCTTCCGGCCGGACCGGGGTTGCGTTGATCTCGATGCCGAACGGCGCCAGAGCGTCGCACACCGCGTTGGCGACCGCGACCGGCGGCGCCACCGCGCCGCCTTCGCCGACGCCTTTGACGCCGAGCGGGTTCAACGGCGAGGGCGAGTGCTGATGCACGATGGCCATTGGTGGGATATCCGCTGCGATCGGCAGCGCGTAATCCATCAGCGAGCCGCTCAGCAGCTGACCGTTCGCGTCGTAGGCGATCGCCTCCCCGAGAATGCCGCCCAGCCCCTGCACGGCGCCGCCCATGATCTGGCCCTCGACCAGCAGCGGGTTGACGACGACCCCGCAATCATGCGCGACCGCATAATTCTGGACCGCGACCCGACCGGTGTCGCGATCGACCTCAACAATAGCGGCATGCACGGCATAGCTCCAGGTTACGGTCGGGGGCTGCCAATAGGCGATCTCTTCGAGGCCGGCCTCGACCCCGGGCGGGCGCGGGTTCTCCCAGCCCGGCCGCGCCGCCTGCGCGATCTTGATCAGGCTCAGCGTCGCACCGGGCACGCCGACCACGCCGACACCGCCCTCGCGCAATTCGAGGTCCGCCGGCGAGCACTCCAACACGTTCGCGGCGATCGCGAAAACCTTGTCGCGCAATTTCGCGCTCGCCTGATGCATCGCCGCCGAGGCGGTGACTGTGCTGCGGCTCGCCATCGTGCCAAAGCCGATCGCGATCGAGGCGGTGTCGGCAAAGTACAGCACGACGTCGTCGGGCTTCACCTTCCACAGATCGGCGACGATCTGGGCAAAGATCGTCTCCATGCCCTGACCCTGCGGAGCGGCGCCGCAGGTGACGTAGACCTTGCCGGAGGGGTCGATACGCACAAACGCGCTCTCGAACGGGCCGACCCCGGTGCCCTCGATGTAGCAGCCAATACCGAGGCCGAGATAGCGGCCCTCGCCGCGCACTTCTGTCTGACGCCGTCGGAAGGCTTCGACCCCGCCGATCGCGTCGAGCGCCTTCTGCAATGCGCCGGGATAATCGCCGCTGTCATAGACGATCGGCTCGCCATCGCGGTACG
>VAZR01000260.1 GCA_005888515.1 Alphaproteobacteria bacterium
TGCCCGGCTTTATGCCGGGCATCCACGTCTTTGTTGAGGCAGTGAACAGATCGGATATGGCCGGATGGTTTTACATGACGGCGAACCGGCGGAACGGGACGCTATATGCCGGATCATCGGTGCATCTCGCGCGACGAGCCTGGGAACACCGCGAAGGCATCGGCGGCGGTTTCACAAAAAAGTATGGCCTGAAGCGTCTCGTCTACTTCGAGCGATATGACGACATTCGCGAGGCGCGACGGCGCGAGGAAGCGATCAAACATTGGCCGCGAGCCTGGAAAGTGCGGTTGATCCACAGCGTCAATCCGGATTGGGACGATCTCTGCGATCAACTGCTGTGAAGACGTGGGTGCCCGGCACGAGGCCGGGCACGGGGATCTTTTGCAAACTCCTCGTCACTTGGCGAGCACGCAACACGGAGGAGAGATGGGCAAAGGCGGTGAGCGGTTTGACGTCATTTATCTAATACTCAGCGGCACGACGACGGCGGCGCGCTGTCCCGACATCCTGCGCGGGCTGGTTGGGCTCGGTTTTGCGACGGTCATCGCGATTCCGACGCCGAACGCGGCGCGCGTGGTCGCCGCGCGCGAGCTCGCCGATATCGCCGGGGTGCAGGTCGTCGAATCGTATTTCGATCTGGCGATCCGGCCGCGGCCGCCGCGCGGCGTCGTCTTGTTTGCGCCGTGCAGCTTCAATTCGCTGAACAAGCTGGCGCACGGGATCGCCGACAATCTGGCATTGTCGGTCGCCGCCGAGGCGATCGGGCGGAAGACCCCGGTCATCATCGGACCGTCACTGAACCAGCCGCTGCTCGATCACCCGATCGCGCAGGCATCGCTCCAGCGGTTGCCGGAGTGGGGCGTCACGATCGTGCCGCCGGTCGACGCGGGCGAGGGGCCGCGCCTCGCGGCGACCGAAACGCTGCTCAATGCGGTGCGTCCCTATGTCCGCCGCAGCTGATCCGCGCCGGCAGGTAATTTCAGAGCCAAAACCTGGGTGGGAAGAACATGCTTCTGAAACGGCTAGGGCTGGGCTTGCTGCTCGGCATGGGGCTCGCGGTCGGCGCCTGGGCGCAAGGCTCAACCATGTTTGATGGCCAGTACACCGGCGAATTGGTCCTGGTGAGGGAAATGAAAGGCGACTGCACCCAGCCGCCTTTCGGGGCGGTTTACCCTCTGACGATCTCCGGGGGTGTCGTGCGCTTTGCCTATGTGCCGCGCTTCGCCACGACGCTAAGCGGCAGGATTGCCCCGGATGGCGTGTTCAAAGCCGCGGCCCGCGCGCGCAAGGGATTTGTGCAAATGACCGGGCGCGTGCAGGGCAATCTTGTCACCGCCGAGATCGTCTCTCCCAGCTGCATCTACACCTTTCAGACCAGAAACTAGGCGCTGTTTACAAGGTGGTTGACGCGGGACTCAGGCTTTGCGTCGAGCGGTGGATTTGTTCAGGGTCACAGCGGCGCGAACGAGAGCCTTCAACGCCTCCTCATCTATCGTCGCGCCCTCGTGGAAGTCGATGGCACGCCTTGTGTTCCCGTCAAGACTGGCGTTGAAGAGGCTCGAAGGATCCGTAAGAGCCGCCCCCTTGGCGAAGGTCATCTTCACGACGTTCTTGTAAGTCTCGCCGGTGCATATCAATCCGTCGTGCGACCATACGGGAACCCCTCTCCACTTCCACTCCTCGACGATTTCGGGATCGGCTTCCTTGACCAAGGCACGCAGCCGGCCGAGCATCTTGCCCCGCCAGTCGCCTAGCTCCTTGATTCTCGCGTCTATCAGCTGAGAAGGAGACTCGCTGTTCTGTGGCTGGCCGTTCTTCACGCCCGTTTCTCCTCCTGGTCCCGAGGCTTTTGATAATAAGGCACCATCGCCATCGTACCGATTCGATCTGGAGCGGTGCTGGTATCCGGGCTCAGGGTGTGTGAACAACGATGTTGAAGCCCTCGCCGGGTCCCGGAGGGACGAAATAGCTTGCGATCAGATCGTATTCCGCTTCGCTTACCTGAAACGGGTGCGCGCCACCCGCATTTCGTTCGCGAAGCCGCTGCCTGCAGATCGTGTCCGGAACATCAAGCAGGTGAAGCTCGTGGGCCGCACCGGATTGCTCGATCAACGACCGCATCCAGCTGCGGACACTGACAGTGTTTGCCTGGAAATCCAGAACGATAGAAAGGCCCTGGCGTAAAATATCGACGATGTGCGGACCGATGGCAGCGCGCAGCCGCGCCGAATAGCGTCCGTAATCCTCCATTATCCGCAACTCATCGGCAAACAGGGTCGACGTCCAGTGATCCTCCGTAATCAAGAGAGTGGCCGGGCGCGCCGCAAGCCGTCCTGCCAGCGTCGATTTCCCGGCGGCAACCTTGCCGCAGAAAAGATGCAAGATCGGGACACGAGCCGCTGCCATAGGCTGAGAATATCACAGATCGCGTGCTGCGACTTTGAAGGACATCGCGCCGGCACGAGATGCACAGCGGCCTGTGCAACCGCGCCAGCAAATTAAACTCTCGTTAATTTGTGCCGCAGTCTTCCTATTAAAAATTGACGGCTGCGGTAAGTAGGTAGCAGTTTGTTAGGCATGAACTGGCTTTCGTATCTTGAATTCCTGATCAGCTGCGCCCTGCTCTTTGCCGCGGCGTGGTTGCTGCTCGGCATCAAGGGCAAGCGGACGACCGGGATTCGCTGACCCCAGTCTCGTTGGCGAGGGACGGCAGAAGACTGTTCCTCGCCCGCACCTCCGAAGACCTCGCAGACGATCCTGCCGCCGCCCGATCAGGGCGAGGGCCGGCTCTTCATATCCCTGAAGCGCTGCTTCGATGCGGCTCACCGATATGTCCGTCGCGGCCGGCTGAATTTTGTTTGCCGGCTGCGAACCCGCTCCTAAGCTGAAGGCAAGTCCGGGGTCGATCGTTACGAACGCCCCGAAGCGGGGATCAACCCGCAACATTACGGGGAGCGGGAGATGAGAACCTTTCCGTTGCGGCTGCTCGGCTGGCCGATCGCGGCGCTGATCCTTGTTATCGCATCCGCCGCACCCGGCGCAGCGGCACCGCTGCAGGATTGCGCCGCGATGCTGCCCTGGGGCGCTCCGGCGATGGCGAACGACGCAGCGCCGCATACCTATCTTTGCCGCCTTGCCTATGTCGTGCGCCATAACAACCTCCGGCATGTGCCGGATTGGGTTGCCTGGCCAACCGCCAATGCACATGCCGCGGGATGTCTGCCGCGCAGCGACTCGTTTCGCGCCGATCCCGATTTGCCGCCGGGCGCGGGCGCAACCCCGGAGGATTACGACGAGCCCAATTTCGACCAGGGCCACGTCGCGGGCGACGGTTTTTTCAACTATGCGGCCGAGCCGGAGAGCCAATCCTTTCTGATGTCGAACATGACGCCGCAGACCGCCGCGAACAATCGCGGTCCCTACCGGGCGCTGGAGATCAGCAGCCGCGAATGGGCGGCGGCGGGCCATGGGGTATGGAACATCGCCGGGCCGATCTTTGGAGCCCGACCGCGGACGATCGGCCGTACCAAGGTCGCGGTGCCCGCGGCGAGTTGGATGGTTGTCGTTCGCGGCGATCGCGCCATCGCCGTCATCATTCCCAACCTGATGACCTATCGCGGGCCGCATCAATGGCAGGAATTTATCGCGCCGATCGCCGAAATCGAACGCCAGGCCGGCATCCGGATCCATCTTCCCGCCGGCATCGCGCACGACACCGTAGAGCCGGCCTGGCCGGTCGATCACGGTCCCTGGACCGTCGCCCATCAAGCCGCCTGCAGAACCGTGCGCTAGCGGCGGGTTTCCGCGCCGGACCCGGCCGCGGCGGGGCCTATTGCACGACGTTGAAGACCGCGACGGGCTGGCTGAGGCCCTTCAACGACACCTCGCCGATCTCTTCCAGGTTCACTTCGTCCTCGACCGCGACCGCGACGCGGCGGCTGATCAGGATCTGGCCGTCCTTCGCTTCGTCGCAGAGGCGCGCGGCGAGATTGCACACCGTGCCGATCGCCGTGTAGTCCATGCGCTCGGCAAAGCCGATCTGGCCCAGGGTCGCGTAGCCCTGCGAGATGCCGGCGCCAAACCCGACAGCATGGCCGTGCCGCCGCCACCTCCGCAGCACCTCTTGCGCCGCCTCGCGCATCGCCACGGCCATCGCGATCGCCCGTTTCGCCGGCTCCGGGGTCGGCAGCGGGTCGTTGAAGAACACCATGATGCCGTCGCCCGAATAATGGTCGAGCGTGCCCTCGAAGCGCGCGACGACCGGCCCGAGCGCGGCGTGGTAGTCGCGCGGAAACGCCATGACCTCCTCAGGCTCGGCCCGCTCGGCGAAACCGGTGAAGCCGCGCACGTCGCAGAACACGACGACGATCTCGCGGCGGTGGCTTTCGAGGATCGATTCGTCGCCCTGCGCGACGATGAGGTCGGCGAGCTGCGGCGCCAGGAAGCGGCGCAGTTTGCCGGTGCGCTCGATCTCGGCGAGCTGCACGGCAACCCTGGCTTCGAGCTCCTTGTTCCATCCGGCGATTTCTTCCGTCCGCTCGCGCAATTCGCCGAGCAGCCGGGCGTTCTCCATCGCGATCACCGCCTGCGCCGCGAAATTCTGGACGAGGGCGATCTGTTTGTCGGAGAACGGCCGCACCTCGCGGCGGTAGATCGTAAGCTGGCCCAGCAGCGCGTCGTCGTTGCGCAGCGCTACCGCGATGCGGCTGCGAGCGCCGCCAAGCTTCACGAGCGCTTCCGGCGCCT
>VAZR01000261.1 GCA_005888515.1 Alphaproteobacteria bacterium
CGGTCGCAAGACGTGGCTGCCCGGAACAAGTCCGGGCAAGGGGGGACTTGGCGGGACGGGGCTACTGCCAGTTCAGGGTCAGGATGCCGTCGCGCATTTCCCAGCTGTCGACGCGCTTCAGAAAGCTCATGCCGAGCAGCGAGTACGGCAGGTTCTCTTGCACCACGCCGTTCACATCGTTTATCGACAGCTGCCCGATGCGCACCTCGCGCAGCTTGACGAGAGCCGCGTGGGCTTTGCCGTTCGCCGTGTTCATCGTCGCATTGAAATTGAGCGAGCCGCGGCCGATCCCGGCGGCGGCGGCATCGGCCACGGTCAGCGCCACGAAGGTCGCGCCGGTATCGACCAGAAAGCGCACCGTGGCGCCGTTGACCGCGCCTTCGAGCACGACATGGCCGCGCTGGTCGGCGTGATAGGTCAGCGAATTCGACAATGCCGGATTTGGGTTGGGCTGGGCGGCCGGCGCGGACACGGCGGCAACGGCTTGTCCGTCATCGCGCGGCATCAGCAGCTCGCGATTGCCCACGAACGCGTAAACCAGCAGGCCGAGCCCGCCCCAGATCACCAATTGCCGGAAGGCCCAGCCGATCATGCCGCCCCCGCCTCCTGCCCTTCCGCCATGCCGCGACTATCTCGCCGGCTCGGTTAAGGCGCGGTAAAGGAAGAGCGAAGTGGCTCAGGGCGGGGGGATTTGATGGCCGAGACAGCTTTTGCCGGGATCCGGGCGTGCGTTTTCGACGCCTATGGCACGCTGTTCGACTTCGCCTCGGCGGCAGCGGGCTGCCGCGATGTGCTGGGCGACAACGCGGACCGGTTGACCGCGCTGTGGCGCGACAAGCAATTGCAATATTCCTGGCTGCGTTCATTGCAGGGCCGTCATGCCGATTTCTGGCAGGTGACCGGCGAAGCGCTCGATTTCGCGTTGGAGACGCTCGGCTTGGTCAGACCCAGATTGCGCGACCGGCTGATGAACCTTTACTTGACGCTCGACGCCTTTCCCGAGATTCCCGAGATGCTGCGCCGGCTGAAGATGGCCGGGCTGACCACCGCCATCCTGTCGAACGGCGCGCCGGCGATGCTGGACGCCGCGGTCGCTAATGCCGGGATCGGCGACATGCTCGACGCCATCCTCTCGGTCGAGGAGGTCGGCACCTACAAGCCGCACCCCAAAGTCTATCAGCTCGCGGTCGATCGGCTCGGCATCGACGCCGGCACGATCCTGTTCTTGTCCTCGAACGGCTGGGACGCCCATGCCGCTTCGGCCTTCGGGATGCGCGTCATCTGGTGCAACCGCTACGGTCAGCGGCGCGAAAACCTGCCGGGCCGCCCCGAGCACGAGATCCGCACGCTGGCCGAATTGCCGGCATTGCTCGGCGCGTGAGGACTCCAACCCTGCCGCGGGTGTCGCATATTGCGGCGCTCTATCTGATCACCAGCGTCTGCGGGCTGGTCGATGCCGCCTGCTTTCTCGCGATGGGCGGGGTGTTCGCCGAGATCATGACCGGCAATCTGCTGTTCCTGTGCTTCGACATCGGCACCGGAAAATCGGTCCTCGTCGATGCGAAGTACCTGCTGGTAATCACCGCGTTCCTGCTCGGCGCGCTGGCGGGCGGCCGCTTGCTGCGCGGTCCACGCGCCGAGCTGCGGATCGGTTTTGCCGTCGAATGGATATTGCTGGTCATCGCGCTGGTCCTGGCCGCGACGCTGCATCCGGGACCGGCCGGCATGGCGCGCGATATCGTCACCTCGCTGCTCGCCTTTGCGATGGGCATGCAGAACGCGCTGGTTCGCCGGCATGGCGTGCCCGATCTTGCTACCAACGTGATGACGCTGACTGCGACCGCGCTGGTCGCGGACTCGGCGCCGGCCGGCGGGCGCAACGAGAATTGGCGGCGCCGTTTCGGCTCGATCGCGACCTTTCTGGTCAGCGCGACGCTCGGCGCATTGCTGGCGACGAGCTTCGGCCCTTGGGCCCCGTTGGCGCTGACGGTGGCTCTGTTTTCGGTGGCGCTCACCGGGCTCATCGCGCAAACGGAATCGGCCGCGAATGGTTAACGAAAATTCAGCTAATCCAATTTTAAGATTTAATCGTCGAGATTTGCGCCGACACGTTCGCCGACAGGTTACAGGGGGCGCAGCCGATGAAGACTTCGACATTTGCCGAAAAGCTTGCCGTACGGCTGCTGGCGCGCGAGGGAGTCTCGGCGGTCTGGCAGCTCCATGTTGCGGCCGCCACGGCCTACCGGGATGGATATCGCCGCGCGGCCGAGACGGTTCTGGAGATCGCCGATGCCGCCGAGCGCGAGTTGCTGGAGCGCGCCCACAACCCACAGAAACCGGACCGCCTGTCCAGCGATCCGGAATGGTGCTGCCGGTAAGGATTGAACTTACGACCTCCCCCTTACCAAGGGGGTGCTCTACCACTGAGCTACGGCAGCCTGCCTCGGGGCCTCGGGCCTTTTCCGGGCGCAAATGGGGATTACACGACCCCCCGGCCAGAGGCAAGCCGGCGCCGCGGCGCCGCTCCTGTTCCGTATCGCGCGGCGGTGCTGGAACTAAAGTTCAGCCATCGTGTTTCGCGAACGATCCTACTTACGATGGAGCTGCCCCATGCCTCGGTCGTCGGCTCCGCTGTTGCTGTCGCTGGTTGCTGTTCTCGGCCTCGCCGCCTGCGCGCAGCAGCAAGCGGCCGCGCCACCGCCGGCCGCTCCGGCACCGCTCCGCGGCGACCAGAATTTTGTCGACCGCGCCGCGCTCGGGACCGGCAGCGAAATCGAGCTCGGCCAACTCGCGCGCACTCGCGCCGCATCCCCGGCGGTGCGCGCCTTTGCCGCCCGCATCCTCACCGATCATCGCCAGGCGAACGCCCGGTTGAGGTCATTGGAGCGCCGCCTGCAAATGGTTCCGGCAACCGCGCCACCGCCGCCCAGCCAGCTCGCTGCGCAGTTCGGAGCGGATTTCGACCGGCAATTCATGTCCGATCAAGTCAAGAACCATCAGGAAGCAGTCCAGCTGTTCGAAGCCGAGGCACGGACAGGGCAAGATCCGCGGCTGCGGAAATATGCCACCGACACACTGCCGATGCTGTATCGCAACCTGCAGCAGGCGCAGGCGATCTCCGCCCGGTTGGGGGGCTGAACCCGGCGGTCCTCCGGGTGCGCCGGCTTTTTGGGCCATTGGTTTGACTTTTGCCGATCGGCTCGCGGCCTGCGCTGGTATCCGTACAGCCCGGAACTCGCGCTTAAACCGCGTGTTCTTGCATAAGACTTCAATCGCCATAACCGGACCTTTCGAGAACTCCAGCCGGTCCTGCCAGGTTTGGTGGACCGATCTACATCACAACACCGAAGGGTCGGGGGTGGACACTTGCCGCTGTCGGCGCTTGGTCGAATGAAACAAACATTGATGGCGATCGCAGTTGCGAATTCGGAATATTGGAGTGAATGATGGTGTGGCGCGGCTCGACAATTGATCCAATGACGGATAGTGCCGCCTCGGCCGTCCTGCACGCGTTCGAGGAGGCGCGCGACGCGGGCCTGCCATCCGTTGATTGCTACCGCGCCGGAGTCGATGCATGGCGCCGCACCCACCCCGATCAATCGGCCGAATATGCCGCAAAGCAGGCGGTCTCGGTCATCCTCGCGGTCAAGGTCAGCCTGCGCGTCGAGGAGTGATTGCGTGTCGAGGGGCGCGACTGCCCTTCGCGGAGTCATTGACAGGGCCGCAACGCTCCCGTTCCATCGCGGCGATGGCCGATTCGCCGCAATTGACACCCCGCCTGACCCCGGCAAAGCGCGAAGCGCATACCGAGCGCGACAAGCGCCTCGCCCGAGCCCTGCGCAAAAATCTGCACCGGCGCAAGCAACAGGCTCGCGCCAAGGAGCGGCCTGCCGGCGAACCCGCTGCGGATCCGAGCGCCGACGAGCCGCCGGCTTGAGCGCTGTCGTTCTCTCCCGTAAAAGCAACCGGCACCAGGAGCCGCGGTGATGGACAGAATTCTTATTCGCGGCGGCGCGCCGCTTTCCGGCGCGATCCCGATCGGCGGCGCCAAGAACGCCGCGTTGCCATTGATGGCGGCGAGCCTGTTGACGGCGGAGCCGCTGGTGCTCGCCAATCTGCCCGATCTCGCCGACATCCGGACGATGGCCAACCTGCTGGTGCAGCATGGCATCGTCATCGCGCTCGCCGATTCCGCGGATGCACCAAACGCGTCCGGGCAGGTTCTCGAGCTGAACGCACAGCACATCACCTCGACGACCGCCCCTTATGATCTCGTACGCAAGATGCGCGCTTCGGTGCTGGTGCTAGGGCCCCTCGTCGCGCGCTGCGGCCGATGCCGGGTGTCATTGCCGGGGGGTTGCGCGATTGGCACCCGCCCCGTCGATCTGCACTTGAAGGGGCTGCAGCGGCTCGGTGCCGAGGTCGAGCTGAGCGAAGGCTATATCGAGGCTCGCGCCCCGCAAGGGCTGCGCGGCGCCGAAATTGTGTTCCCGAGCGTCTCGGTCGGCGCCACCGAAAACCTGCTGATGGCCGCCTCGCTCGCCGAAGGCGAGACCGTACTGATCAACGCCGCCCGAGAGCCCGAGATCACCGACCTGACGCATTGCCTGATCGCCATGGGGGCAGAGATCGAGGGCGTCGGCAGCGACCGGCTGGTGATCCGCGGCGTCGCCAGCCTGCACGGCGCCCGCCATACGGTGATCCCCGACCGTATCGAGACCGGCACCTATATGATGGCGGCGGCCGCGACCGGCGGCGATGTGCGCCTGCTCGGCGCCCGTCTCGACCATGTTGAGGCGGTCGTCCGCGTGCTCGAGACGGCCGGAGTGTGCATTACCGAGACCGCCGAGGGTATTGCCGTGCGCCGGCGCAACGGGCGGCTGACCGGGACCGATGTGATGACCGAGCCGTACCCCGGCTTCCCGACCGATTTGCAGGCGCAAATAATGACGCTGATGGCGACCGCCGAGGGCGCGTCGATGATCACCGAGACGATCTTCGAGAACCGCTTCATGCACGTGCCCGAGCTGATGCGGATGGGCGCCAACATCAATGTCCACGGCGCCTCCGCGCTGGTGCGCGGCGTACCGCGCCTGACCGGTGCGCCGGTCATGGCGACCGATTTGCGCGCTTCCGTATCGCTGGTGATCGCCGGTCTGGTTGCCGGCGGCGA
>VAZR01000262.1 GCA_005888515.1 Alphaproteobacteria bacterium
CCATCGAGAACGCGCTGGTCGACATTAAGGGCAAGGCGCTCGGCGTGCCGGTCTATGAGATGCTCGGCGGCCCGGTGCGCGACCGGCTGCAGGTTTACTGGTCGCATTGCGGCACCTATCGCGCCCGCTATGCCGATCGCATCAAGGAATGGGCCGGGGTCGAACCGGTGCGCACCTTGGACGACATCGTCGCGCTCGGCGAGGAGGTCAGGCGCAAGGGCTTCAAGGGACTCAAGACCAATTTGATCCGCTTCGACAGCGGCAAGGCGCAGATGTACGGGCCCGGCACCGGCAACCCGCCGGGTTTTCCCGAGCTCAATATCGATCACCGCATCGTCGACGCCGCCGTGGCGCAGCTGGAAGCGTTCCGTCGCGGCGCCGGCCGCGATGTCGGGCTGCATCTCGACACCAACTTCAATTACAAGATCGATGGCTATATGAAGCTGGCGCGCGCCTTGGAGCCGCTCGACATGGTGTGGCTGGAGGTCGACCTTTACGACCCGGCCGGCCTCGCCCTGATCCGCCGTTCCGCCCGCACGCCGATCGCCTCCCTCGAATCGATCTACGGCAGGCGCAATTTCCGCCCGTATTTCGAGCAGCAATCCGTCGATTACGCGATCATCGACGTGGCGTGGAACGGCATTCTCGAATCGGTGAAGATTGCCGCGATGGCGGATGCCTATGAGGTCAACGTCGCGCCGCACAATTTCAACGGCCATCTCGGCTCGCTGATCAGCGCGCATTTCTCGGCCGTGGTGCCGAACTTCAAAGTCATGGAAATCGACATCGACGACGTCAAATGGAAGGACGACATCGTCACCAGGCCGCCGGTCATCGAGAACGGCGATCTGCTATTGCCGACCGGCCCCGGCTGGGGCGCCGAGGTCAACGAGGAATTCGTCCGCGCCCACCCGCCAAAAGGGCGCTGACCGGCTCGGCCATCCGCGAAACAAAATCTTCACCTATAGCGTCCGACAATAAAAGCCGGGAGAACCGGCGAGGCAGTGACATGGGCATCCTAGTGAAGTTGCTTATCGCGGCCGGTGTCGCGTTCGGCTTCCACTACGCGGTGCAGCACGGCGTCGCGACCGCGATCCGGGCTGAGCTCGGCGACCAGCCGCAAACCCCGTCTCTCATTACCATCGAGCCCGAGGCGTTGCGCAACGCCATGGAAGTCGGGCGCGCCGTCGACACCGACCCCCAGCGCGCCGTGATCGACAGCGCCATGCGACAGCTTGAGGAGACCAACCGGACGATGCGGCCGCCGCTGCCCCCGATGCCCGCGACCCCGCCGAATATTCCGGGCATGCCGCGCCACTGAACCCGGCCAACGCTCAGCGCCCAGCGGAGCATTGCGGCGGCGGGCGATAAGGGGCACGCTGTTCCTCAATCGGTTTAGCGATCGGAGGGAACAGCCATGGCCGACATCACCCAGGACTTCAACTTTCTGCAGGGCGTCAAGGTCGTCGATTTCACGCAGTTCGAGGCGGGGACGACCTGCACCGAGGTCTTGGCGTGGTTCGGCGCCGAAGTCGTCAAGATCGAGAACCCGGGACGCGGCGATCCCGGCCGCCGCCTGCGTCCGGGCAAACCCGATGACGACCCCTGGTACTTCCGCCAGTTCAACGTCAACAAGAAGTCGATCGCGATCAATCTGAAGTCGCCCAAAGGCCTCGACATCGTCAAACAGATGCTGAAAAAGGCCGACATCACAGCCGAGAACATGGCGCCCGGCACGATCGAGCGCCTCGGCCTCGACTACGAATCCGTCAAGAAGATCAACCCCGGCATCATCTACTGCCGCGTTAAGGGGTTCAGCCCCGGCAGCCCGCACGCCAAGGGGCTGGCCTTCGACATGATCGCGCAGGCCGCCGGCGGCCCGATCAGCGTCACCGGCTGGCCCGACCAGCCGCCGGTCAAGCCCGGCCTCAGCTTTGGCGACACCGGCACCGGCATGCTGATGGCGGCGACGATCCTCGGGGCGCTGCACGAGCGCAACCGCACCGGCCAGGGCCGCCTCCTCGAAATCGCGATGCAGGAGGCGATGGTGCATTACATGCGCACCTGCTTTGCGACAATGGCGCGCACCGGCAAGCCGGCGCAGCGCCGCGGTTCCAAGCCGAGCGCCGGGAACAACGCGCCGGCCGGGCTCTACCCGTGCAAGGGCGGCGGCCCCAACGATTACCTCTACATCACGACCAGCCGCGCCAATCCCGAGCACTATTCGCGGCTGATGAAGCTGATCGGCCGCGAGGATTTGATCGAGGATCCGCGCTTCGCGACCGGCGACGTCCGCGTCAAGAACAGCGACGAGCTCGACGGCATCATCGGCGAATGGACCTCGAAACACGACAAGCGCGACGCGATGGAAAAGCTCATCGCGATCGGCGTGCCGGCCGGCGCGGTGTTCGACACGCTGGAGCTGCAGAACGAGCCGGATTTCGAGGAGCGCGGCTTCATGCAGCACGTCAAGCACCACAATGGCGAGGACAAGATGGCCACCTGGCCGGTGCGGATCGACGGCAAGACGATCCGGCTGAAGGGTGCGCCGGCGCTCGGCGGCAACACCGCCGAGGTGCTGCAAAGCTGGCTCGGCATCGGCGCCGGCGACCTCGAATCGCTGCGCGGCGAGGGCGTCCTTTAAGCCGATCGACGCGTTGCCTCGCCCCTCACCCTGTCCCTCTCCCCGCGTGCGCGGAGAGGGCCGGGGTGAGGGGGAGTCGGCCTATGAAGCAGGTCTTCGCGCCAAGCCCGAGAGTCGCGGAGTAAGTATGCGGTGCCGCTCTTGATGCGGCGATCGGATCGGCTCGTTTAGAGGGGGCTGTCTCAATGCGCGCGCTGATAACCCTTTATCTGACAATCGGGATCGTGCTGCTGCTGCTGGGATTTTTCGCGACCGGCGACTGCCCCGACAAGAACACCGATGTCGTCAGCGATGTCGTGTTCGTGCTGGGTTGGCCGGTCTACCTGTACGACGATGTCGTGCACGGCAATTTGGCCGCGCCGGAATGGCTGCACCGCCAAGCCTGCGAGGGCGGCATCGGCGCCAAGAAGACCCAGGCGGTGCGCTAGTCAAAACCGAATTCGCGGCCGGCGCCCCGCCGCAGTCGTTCGCCGAGCTCGCGCCCTAGCGCGACCGCGTCGCTGACCGCGCCTTCGCTGCGGCCGCGCCGCTCGGCGCTGCCGTCCTCCGACAACAGCAGCGCCTTCAGGCTCAACCGGTCGCCGCTGATCGTCGCCAGCCCGGCGATCGGCGTGCGGCAGGAGCCGTCGAGCGCCGCCAGCATGGCGCGCTCGGCGGTAACGCAAGCCGCACTCGCCGTATCGTTGAGCGGCGCGAGCAGCTGGCGCAATTCCGCATCCTCCGAGCGGCATTCGATCGCCAGCGCGCCCTGCCCGACGGCCGGCAGCATCTGTTCGGGCGACAGGATCTCGGTCGCGGCATCTCTCTTGCCGAGCCGTTCGAGCCCGCACAGCGCCAGCACCAGCGCCTCGACCTCGCCGGCTGCGAGCTTGTCGAGCCTTGTATCGACATTGCCGCGGATCGGCGCGATCACGAGATCCGGGCGCAACCGCAGCAATTGCGCGGTTCGCCGCAACGAGGCCGTCCCGACCCGCGCGCCCGGCGGCAATTCGGCGAGTGGCGCGCCGCTGCGCGACACCAGCACGTCGCGCGGGTCGTCGCGCGGCAAGACGCAGCCGATCTCGAGACCGGCGGGCAAATGCGTCTCCATGTCCTTCAGCGAATGCACGGCGAGATCGATGCGCCGGTCGAGCAATGCTTCTTCGATTTCCTTCGTGAAGAGGCCCTTGCCGCCGATCTCGGCGAGCCGGCGGGTTTGCACCCGGTCGCCGGTGGTGCGGATCGGCACCAGCTCGACGGCACCCTCCGCCGCCAGCTCGGCATGAGCTCCGCCCAGCCGGTCGCGCACCAGTCCCGCCTGGTAAAGCGCCATCGCGCTGCCGCGCGTACCGATGCGAAGAGGCCGGGACGGCACTGCTGCTCCTCCAGGGCTTGCGGCGCTGTTCTAGCAGCCGCGGCGGAGCAGGTGCAAAGCCGCTGATAGGCCCGACGCCGGTCGGATCGGCTCAATTCAGCCTTTTGTGCGCCGGCGGTGTGATGGTCGGCCGATGGGGATGGCTGTAGGAGGCGATGCAATGCCCGAGAAATGCCGCCGCCAACAGACAGCGGCGCGCGACAAGGAGGTTCTGGGTGGCGTCGGTCGGAACCACGTCGAGATCCTCGATCAGCCGCAGCGCGCTCTCATCCTCGGATTGCCGCGCGATCCGGTCGAGCCGCTTCAGCAGCTCTTCGTGCTCGCTTTTGCACTTGCGGAGATTGGCATGAGCTTGCAGATGCAGATCCGGTCTGTTCCGCAGGATCAGTTGACTGCCGATAATACCTAGGCCGTTGACCAGCCTGCCGAGTGTCTCCGTCTCGGCCGCCGTGAAGTACAGGTCGGTGAGCGCTGCGCGCCCGGTCAAATCGTCTTCTCCCATCATGACCTCCGCGGCACTAGATCGAGACGATCTAAGCATTGGCCGGGGGTTGGCCGGCAAGCAGGGGAGAGTGATAAGCGAACCGACTCCG
>VAZR01000263.1 GCA_005888515.1 Alphaproteobacteria bacterium
CGATGCGTGCCGTTGCCCATGTCTTGTTTCTCGCCGCGCTGCTGGCCGCGACCCCGGTTTTCGCGCAGCAGGAGCCGCCCGCCCGGGTGGGCCGGGTCGCCTTTGTGTTCGGCGAGCTCGGTTTTCACGAAAAAGGCGAGGCCGCCTGGTCGAAAGCCTCGCTTAATTACCCTGTCGCAGCCGGCGGATCGTTCTGGACCGACCCGAAATCGCGCGCCGAATTGCGCATCGGCAGCCGCTCGGTCGCGATGTCCGGCAACACACAACTCGACATCGCCAAGCTCGACCAACAGGTCATGCAGCTCGCCGTGCCGCAGGGGCGGATCGATCTGCGGGTGCGGCAATTGCTCGAAGGTGAAAGCATCGAGATCGACCTGCCGCGCGGCGCGGTGTGGATCCTGGAGCCCGGCATCTACGATATCGATGCCGGCGCCGCGGGTCAGCCGGAACGCATCACGGTTTTCGAGGGGAGCGCCCGGTTTGTCGGCGGCACGCTCGATGTCGCGGTCAAGGCGGGCGACGCCGCGGTGATCAGTGGGACGCAGACGCTGACCTCCACAATCGAGAAAGCGAACCCGGACGAGTTCGCCAAATGGTGCCGCTCGCGCGACTATGACCAGCGGCGCCTCGCGGCGCCCTATCACGTGTCGCCGCAAATGACCGGCTACGAGGCGCTCGACGAATACGGCAGCTGGCGCACGGTCGCCAAGTACGGGACGGTATGGTACCCGCGTTCGGTGCCGCTTGGCTGGACGCCGTACCGCGACGGCTATTGGAGCTGGGTCGAGCCGTGGGGATGGAACTGGGTCGATGCCGAGCCGTGGGGCTTTGCGCCGTTCCATTACGGGCGCTGGGCCTTTATCGACGGGTTGTGGGCGTGGGCGCCGGGAGATTTCGTCGCCGCTCCGGTTTACGCGCCGGCACTCGTCGCATGGCTTGGCGATCCCGCCGCGATCGTGACAGCGGGCGCCGCCGGAGCGGCAGTCGGCTGGTTCCCGCTCGCGCCGGGCGAGGTCTATTGGCCATGGTATACGAACGATCTCGCCTACATCGCCGCGCTCAATACCGGCGCCGTTGCCAATCCGCGCGATCTCGGCACTCGCCCCGCCGGTGACCCGGCGAGCGGTAATCTGAATTTCGTCAACCGCCGCGCCGCGACCGTCGTGCTGCAACAGGCCTTTGCGGCGGCGCAGCCGGTCGGCCGCGCCGCGCTGCCGATCTCCGATCCGGCGGCACAGCGTGCCCGGGTGACCGCGCAGGCGCCGGGGCGGCCGGCAGGAGCTGCGGGCGCAACCGCCCGCAGCAGGCATGCCGCGGCAGCCGCTACAACGGCCGGCGCGGCGGCGGGCGCAGCAGCTGCCGGGGCAGCAGGCACCCGCGGCGGTGCTCGGGCGGCAAAGGCGCCAGTCGCTGCGCCACACGGCGCGGCGGCACCCCGGACCCCGCGTGCTCATGCCGCGCATACGGCCGCAGCACCGCGGGTCGCGCACGGCCGTGCTGCCATTGCCGCCGCGCCGCGAATGGCTCGCGCAGCGGCGCCGCATGTGGCCGCGCCGCGGGTCGCGCGCGTGGCGGCGCCCCGGATGGCTGGTCCGCGGGCCGGCCCGGTCGCCCATCTCGGCGGCGGCGGTCCGCACGGCGGCGGTCCCGCCTTCCATCTCGGCGGCGGCGGGGGACCGCATGGTGGTGGCGCACCGAAGGGCGGCGGTAGCGGCGGAGGACCGCATGGCGGCGGTGGTGGCGGCGGCAAGGGACATAAGTAGCCGCATGATCGTGCGCCCGGAACGGAGCCCCGCAACTCCAGCGTTTATCGGGCACCAGGCGTCACAAAGGCGCCGCATTCGAACCGTTGTCGTCCAGAACCAGCTTCCGAGGTCTGCGATGCGCCGCCTCGCAATCGGCTTTTTCGCCATCAACTTTTTTGCTGGCGCCCTGGTCTTTGCCGGCGCCCTAATCGCCGCCGTGCCGGCCTTCGCCCAGGAGGAACCGCCCGCCCGGGTCGGACGGGTCAGCTTTGTCGAGGGCCAGCTCGGCTTTCATCTGACCGGCGAGACCGTCTGGTCGGCCGCCAAACCCAATTACCCGATCGCAACCGGCGGCTCGTTCTGGACCGATCCGAAATCGCGCGCCGAACTGCGCATCGGCAGCCGCACGATCGACCTGTCAGGCAATACCGAGCTCGACATCACAAAGCTCAACGAGCAGGTCATGCAATTGGCGCTGCCGCAGGGCCGGGTCGATCTTCGCGTTCGCAGCTTACTCGAGGGCGAGAGCATCCAGATCGATCTGCCGCGCGGCGCGGTTTGGATCCTGCAGCCCGGAACCTACGACATCGATGCCGGCGCCGAGGGCCAGCCGGAGCGAATCGCGGTATTCGAAGGCAGCGCCCGGTTTGTCGGCGGCACCCTCGATGTTGCGATCAAGGCCGGCGATGCCGCGGTGATCAGCGGCACCCAGACGCTGACCGCGACCGAGAAGGCGAGCCCGGACGAGTTCGCAAAATGGTGCCGCTCGCGCGACTATGACGAGCGGAAGCTCGCCGCGCCCTATCGCGTCTCGCCGCAGATGACCGGGTATGAGGAGCTCGACCAATACGGCAGCTGGCGCGCCGTGCCGCAATATGGCGAGGTATGGTTTCCGAAACGGGTCGCGTCCGGCTGGGCGCCGTACCGCGAGGGCCACTGGGTCTGGCTCGATCCGTGGGGCTGGAGCTGGGTCGATGACGAGCCCTGGGGGTTCGCGCCGTTCCATTACGGCCGTTGGGCCATGGTCGAGGACCAATGGGCGTGGGTCCCCGGCGAATTCGTGCCGCAGCCGGTCTATGCGCCGGCGCTGGTCGCCTTTGTTGGCGATCCCGGCGTCGGTTACTGGGACGTTGCCGATGTCGGGCCGGCGGTCGGCTGGTTCCCGCTCGGCCCCGGCGAGATCTATTGGCCGAGCTACAGCCGTAACCGGAATTATTTCCGCAACATCAACATCGCCAATGTCAGCCGCTCGGTGATCGACCCGATCGCCAACGCCACAGCAAGCCGCGGCACGGCCGACCCACCGCCGCAAGTCCGGGATCAGCGCTTCACGAACCGTAATGCGATGACCGTGGTGCCGGCGCGAATCTTCGCCAATGCCGCCCCGGTCGCGCCAGCGGCAAAGCAGATGCCGCGCCCGGTCGTACAGCAAGCGGTGCAGCAGGCGCCGGTCAGCCTCCGCCCGCCGCAGCTGGCCCCAGTCTCGGCGCGAGCGCAGGCAACGCCGACAACGCCGAGAGCAGGAGGCGCGGGAGCACGCGGCACATCCCAGGCTCCGACGGCGTCGGCACCCGCGGCGCCCGGTGTCGCGCATGCACCGGGAGCACCGCCTCCATCCGGCATCGCGCACGCACCGCCAACCGCGAGTATTTCCACCGCAGGAACACCCGGCGCGCATGCCCCACCGACGGCAGCGGGAATCCATGGACCACATGCGCCGATACCGTCCGATGCCGCTCACGCGCCATCGGGCTCACCGGGATCCGGCATAGCTCAGGCGCCGAAAGAGCGCGGTGCAGCACACGCAGCACCGGAAGCAGCAGCAGGACCGCACCAAGCTCCGGGTGCTGTTCATGTCCCACCCGCCCCGCCGGCAGCGACGCCGCAGTCGGCACACGGCCGGGCACGCAGCGCGCCGATGCAGGCCGGGCCCGAGCCACCGCCTCCGGCGACCCACGGTCCGATGCGCATCGGACCGCCGCCGCAGGCCGCACATACGCCCCCGGCCCCTCGCATATCGCCGCCAATGCGCCAGGCGCCGCATGCCGGGCCGCCGCCGCAGGCCCATGCCGCACCGCAAATAATGCGCGAACCGCCGCATATGGCGCCGCCGCCACAGGCCGCGCATGCCGCCCCTCCTCCAGCTGCCGCGCCGCACCCGGCGGCGCCCCCGCCACAGATCGTGCACGTCGCACCGCCCGCGCCACCGCCGCAGGTGTTCCGCGGACCGCCCGCGGCTCCGCCGTCAGCGCCGCATGCGGCACCGGCGCCACCGCCGCAAATTGCACATGCGCCACCGGCCCCCGCAGCGCGCCCGGCCGCACCGCCTGCTCCGCCTCCGGGAAAGGGCGGACCGCCGGGCAAAGGCGGGCCGCCGGGCCATGAAGAGAAGCACTGATCTGCCCGGACGACGCGCGGCATAACGCGGGCCGCGACCGCGAACGGCCGCGCTTTCGCAACGGGACGACGCCGGAACGAACCACCGGGCTCATGGGTTGGGACAGCAGAGGCTGTTGCACCCGAGGTCCGTCATGCTGCTCAGAAGCGACCTGGACGAATTGCTTGCGTTCGACAAGACCCCGGCCGTCTCTGTCTATCTGCCGACCCATTCAGCGGGCCGCGAAGTCCGCCAGGACGCGATCCGCCTGCGCAACCTGCTGTCCGACGCTGCCAAGCGTCTCGCTGCAGCCGGTCGGCGCGCGCCGGAGGTCGATGCACTGTTGCGGCCGGCCCGCAGGCTGGTCGATGACGAGGAGTTCTGGCGCTACCAGGGACAGGGACTGGCAGTTTTTGTCGGGCCCGGCTTCGATCGGGTCCACAAATTGCCGATCGCGGTGCCGGAAGAACTCGCGATCGCCAACCATTTCTGCATCAAGCCGCTGTTGCCGTTGATCGACCCGGCGGGCTCGTTCTGCGTGTTGGCGCTGAGCGCCGGACGCACCCGGCTCTATCAGGGCTCGCGCTGGACTTTCGCCGAGGTCACCGGCCTCGACCTGCCGCAGGGGCTCGCCGAGATCTGGGGCGAGACCGAATACCAGGAAGCGCACAAGGCGGCTCCGAGTGGACGGCCGCAACGCGGGCCTGCCGGTCTCGCCAAGGCGCAGGCGCTCGGCGACGCACCCGAAGAATTGCACAAGACGCAGCTGACCGAATTATTGCGGCGGGTCGCCGCCGCGGTCGAGCCGATCAT
>VAZR01000264.1 GCA_005888515.1 Alphaproteobacteria bacterium
CATCAAGTCGCGGCTCTACAGCCTGGCCGAGGCTGATATGAGCCCGGCGCCGAACGCCGGCGCGCTGATGGCGAAGAACCCGAATGCGCGGGTGTTGATGGGCGACGATCCGCGGCTGCCGGCGATGCCGGAAAAGCCGACGCTGATCGACTTCTTCAGATACCGCTTCGGGCCGGCAACGCATGTCCTGCAAAGCGCCAGGCACGCGGTCAATGCCGGGCTGCCGGAAAAGATGGTGCTCGCCTGTCTGCTGCACGATATCTCGACGATGGGCTTTATCCGCGGCGACCACGGCTATTGGGGAGCGCAGCTGGTCGAGCCCTATGTCGATGAGGAGGTCACCTGGGCGATCCGCGCGCATCAGGTGTTGCGCTTCTATCCCGACGAGTCGGTCGGCTACGAATACCCGCAATCATACGTCAAGACGTTCGGCGCCGATTACCGCCCCGATGATTATGTCGAGGAGGACTACAAGCGGATGCGGGGCCACAAATGGTACATGTCGGGCCGCATGATTACGGTGCACGACATCTATTCATTCGATCCGAATGTGCATGTCGAGCTGGAGGAGTTTACCGACGTCATTGGCCGCAACTTCCGCCAGCCGAAGGAAGGGCTCGGTTTCGACAACAGCCCGGTTGCGCATATGTGGCGGGCGATGATCCGGCCCGCCAAATACCTGTAGGCGCGAAATACCTCTAGGCTCAAGCGCAACGGGCGGCGCTGGCGCCGCCCGTCTGGCCTAAATCGAGTCCGGACCTGCCGGATCAGCACGCGTAGTAATAGCGTCGATAGGGATCCCAGCAGCTCCGCGGCGGATAATAGCTGCCCGGATAATACCCCGGGGCCGGCGCCGGCGCCGGATATGCATATCCCGGAGCGTAATACGGATTATACGGGGCCGCTGCCCCGGCGCCGAGCGCGGTGCCGACTGCGAAGGAGCCGAGACCAATGGCGGCGGCCTCACCGCCGCTGATCGCCTTTGCCGGCTGAGGCGTCAGAAACAACACCGCAGCGACAGCCCCGGCGGCGACAACGCCCCGCCCGATCCACTTTACATTCTTGCCGATGACCATGCCCTTCCTCCGTTACTAACCCAACCCACTAACCAATTCCGATCCTTACAGCATGGGATTGGTTTAGAAAAGGCAAACGCCGCCCACGTCGCATTATTGCCACAGCCGGTCGGCGAATACGGTCAGGTCCCGCCCTGCGCCACCGAATCTGCGCACACAGCAAGCGAGCGGGCGGCTTTCACCGCCCGCCCGCAATCGCCTAAGTTTCGTTATCGGGTGACTTAATAGCCCCAGCCGTACCCGTAATAGGGCGCGTAGGACGTTCCGTAGTACGGCCGCGAATAGGGAGCGTAGCCATAGGAATAGGCCGGGTAACTATACCCGTAAGACGGATAGCCATAGCCGTAACCGCCGTAATACGGGTAGGCCGCCGCCGACCCCAGCGCCGTGCCGAGAGCAAACGAGCCCAGCCCGATGCCTACCGCCGCGCCGGTGCTGATACCGCCATGATGATGCCAATCCGCCTGGGCAGGGGGCGCCGCGAACACGGCCGCAAGCGCCACCGCGCTCGCGAGAGCCAAACCGCGCCCGGCCTGTTTGGCGATGGTGGTATAGGCCATAATGCTATCCTCCATTAAGAAAAGCCGCGCCGCTTCTCGGCCGCAATTGGTTCGGCGCGCGCATCTATGGAGGAAACGAAGGCGGCGGCGGCCCAATTCCCGCCGCGCCTCAAGGGCGAATTAGGCCTGGCCGGCTCCCGCGTCCTGTTTCTTTGCCAGAATGCGCGTATGGAGATTGTTAACGATCATCCCGGTCAACCGTTCGTCATGCATGAAAAGGCGCTGGCCAATGGGGTAGGGATCCTGCCGGGTCACCGGGACGGGTTCCTTCAGGATCTCCTCGGGGCCGATGCCGCGCTCGACATAGCGCTCGACGAACCCGACCCAGTTTTCGACTATCTGCGCCTGCTCCTTGAGATAGGCCTTACCGCAGGGCTCGCCGTGCCCGGGCACGATCGTCTCGGCATCCAGCGCGGCGATTTGGTCGAGCGCCGCCAGCCACTCCCACGGGTCGCATTCCTGCAACCAGCTGCGGCATTTGTGGAAGACGTTGTCGCCGGTGAAGACGACCCCCTCCTCCGGCACGTAGACCGAGGTCTGTGGTGCGGTGTGGCCGGGATGGTGGAGGATGTTGAAGGTGTGATTGCCGACATTGAGGGTCAGCGTGTCGGTAAACGTCAGGGTCGGCGGGTTCGAGGCTGGGTAGTCCGGGTGGCCGACCAGCCAGACGCTGTCCGGGTCCATCTGCTTGTAACGCTCGCGCTTGTCGTCGAGGCTGCCGAACGCGTTCAGATACCGGTCGAAACACTCCTGCAATTTGACCTGGCCAACGACGGTGACCTTCGGGAAATAAGCGTTGCCCGAGATGTGGTCGCCATGCGGCTCGGTGTTGATCAGATAACGGATCGGCGCTTTTTCCTCGAGCTGCTCGCGCCAGCGCACCGCATCGATCGGCTGCTGCGGCGAGTCGATCATGACATAGCCGTCGCTGGTCTCGACAAAGCTCGGATTGCAGCCGGCGAAATAGATTTCGGTGAAGCTGTTGGGTCCGATCCTGCGCATGCGAACCTCCCCGAAACGCTGGCGCTTTTTATGTCATCGCGAGCGGAGCGATGCAATCTGGCGTGACGACGGCGGCGAAGTCGGCCGGAGCGGATCGCCAACTCGTCAGGAGAATGCCCGCAATCTTCGCGCCGTCTCCTCGGCGAGTCGCTCCACCAGCTCGGCCGCATTGGTATCTCTTGCCAGGGCTGCCGATTGCCCGGCGGTCAGAGCAGTCCAGTCGCGGTGGCCGGTGTCGCTGAGCGGCCGGGTCAGGCTTTGCTGCGCCGGAACCGGGAGCGGCTGCAGACCGGATTCGATCAGGTCGTCGATCAGTTTGTTGCGGATGTAGCGGCAAGCCCTGCCGCTGATGACATCGGTAACGACCGTGCACGCGTCGTTCGCCTCGGCCAACGCGGCACGATGGGCGTCGAGGACATCGGCTTCCTCGCAGCGCAGAAACGCGGTCCCGACCTGCACGGCGCTGGCCCCGAGCATGAACGCCGCTGCCGTGGTGCGGCCGTCGGCAACCCCGCCGGCGGCGATGACCGGAACGCTTACGGCATCGGCGATCTGCGGCAAGAGCGAGAACAGCCCGGGCTGCATCGACATATCCGTGCCGGTGAAGGTGGCGCGATGTCCTCCGGCTTCGGTCCCTTGCGCGATGATGGCGTCAACGCCGCTTTGTTCGAGACGCCGTGCTTCGGCGACCGTCGTCGCGCTCGAAATGACGAACATTCCCGCCGATTTGATCGCGCGAAGGACCTCCGGCTCCGGCAAGCCGAAATGAAAGCTGACGACCTCCGGTTTGGTTTCCAGCAGCAACGCCACGTGATCCGGGCCGACATCGCTGACCTCGCCTTTCGGCTCCGGTACCGCGCCCAGACCATGGGCGTCGTAGCGAAGCTGCAGATGCCGCCGCATCGCGTCGGTGATCTCCGGCGCGCAGCGAGGGTCCGGCCAAATCGGGTAATTGACGTTGAGGCTCCCGCCGCTTTGCTGGCGAAATCCGGCGATCCGGCGCGCGGCCTGTTCGGCGGTGCGACCCCACATGCCGAGACCGCCAAGCCCACCTACATTGGTCACGGCGGCGGCTAGCGCCGGCGTGCTCGCGCTGCCCATCGGCGCCTGCAGGATCGGATATTTGAGCTTTAGGCGTTCGGTGAGTGCGTTTGATGGCCACATGTATCCGTTCTCCCAGAGCCCCTTGCCCGGGCTTGGCCCGGGCATCCACGTCTTCAGTTCAACGGCTCTGTCTATGGAGACAACAAGACGTGGGTGGCCGGGTCAAGCCCGGCCACGGGGTCGCTGAGAGGCGCTAGCGGGCTGAGAGGCGCTAGCGGTTCGCCTGGTACCAGGTGTTGCGCAACACCCGGCCGGGCAGCGCGCCGGTGTGCTTCTTGTTCTCCAGCAAGACCTGCCCGTTGACGATCGTATGCGAGACGCCCTCGGCTGTCTCCTTGATGCGCCAGCCGCCGGCCGGGAAATCGTGCACGACCTCTTCCTTGCCGCATTTGACCGTGGCGGGGTCGAAGATCGCGATATCCGCCGCCATGCCCGGCCGCAGCAAGCCGCGGTCATAGAGACCGAAGGTCGAGGCCGAGTCGAAGGTCAGCCGGCGCACCGCCTGCTCGAGGCTCATGACCTGCTTCTCGCGCACCCATTCGCCGAGCAGCTTGGTGATGTAGCCGTAGCCGCCGTGGAACTGGACGTGGGCGCCGCCGTCGCCGAGCCCGATCACCGCGTTCGGATGCGTCAGGATCTTCGAGAGCGCCTCGTCGTCGATGTTGTTCTCAGCCTGCAGGAAGCGGGTTTCGAGCTTCTCCTCGACGACCAGGTCGAGGAAGGCGTCGATCACACGCTTGCCCTGCTTCTCGGCGATCTCGCCGATCGATTTGAACTGCATCCATTTGTTTTTTTCGAGCGCCGGCTCGTTGACCCAGATGTAGTTCCACCAGGTCTTCGAGATGCCGACCGCGCTGTCCGGCTTGTTGACGACCGCCTCCTCGTGCAGCTTGGCGCGGATTTCGGGGTCGGCGTAGAGCCGCAATTTCTCTTCATCCAACATCAGAAGGATCGGGTGCCAGGTCGGCAGGCCTCGGAACACCTGGCTGTTCTTCATCGTGAAGTCTTGCGTGATCCGGTTCGGGCTGCACATCGGATAGGCGCGAATGCCCATCGCCGCGGTCTCTTCGATGCGCGCCATGTGGATCTTCCACTCGTCGGGGCGGCGCATCGTGTGCGACAGGCTGTTATAGACGACGGTGCGGCCGGTTGCCTCGGCGAGGCGCCGCATCATGCCGTCCTTCAACTCGACATACTGGCCGCCGCCGGCCTGGATCGTGCCGGTCGCCATGTCGCGCAGCACGTCGGCGAGCGCGAAGATCTCTTTTTCGTCGGCCCACAATGCCGGGATGTGCACGCCCTGCGGGTCGAAATGGCCCTTCTCGCGCGACACCGACAGGCCGAGCGCGCCGGCCTGCATGCCCTCGCGGACGACGTCCTGCATCGCCTTGATCTGGGCGTCGGTGGCGCCGGGCTTCTGACAATCGTCGCCCATCACGTAATGACGCACCGCCGAGTGGCCGATCAGATTGCCGACATTGATGCCGAGGTGGTTGTCGAGCCGCTCCATGTATTCCGGGATCGATTCCCAGTCGAACTCGACCGTCTTCAGCACCTCCATCGGGATCGCTTCGACATAGGACAGGAACTCGGCGAGCCGCTCCTCGGTGCCCTTGCGCACCGGCGCCAGCGACAGCGAGCAATTGCCAAAGATCACGCTCGTCGCGCCATGCTCGGGCGAGAAGGTGCAGAGCGGGTCCCAGGTGACCTGGGCGTCGTAATAGCAATGATTATCAATAAAGCCGGGCGCAACCGCGCTGCCGTCGGCGTCGATCGTCTTGCTGGCCGGGCCGGACAGTTTCCCGATCTCGACGATCTTGCCGTCTTTGACCCCGACATCGCCGCGGAACGCCGGCATGCCCGATCCGTCGACCACCAGCCCGTTCTTGATCAACAGGTCATACGCCATCGGTTTTCTCCTCAAAGGCCGGGCCGCGGCGCGACCGGATCGGCACCACCTTACCACGCAATTTCCCCGCCAAAGCCGCGCTTTCCCAACATGGATCGGGCCCGAGCCATGCGGAAACAGCCCCTCTCCCCGCGCCGCGGAGAGGGTGGCCGGCGCAAAGCGGCGGTCGGGTGAAGGCCGGGGTCGCTGGAAAGGGCCTGTTCACAATTGTCGCGCACCTTCGGCGAATGCGACGCTTTCTGCTCGGCCTCATTCTCCTCGCGCTCCTGTTCGGATCGCCCTACGCGGCGGTATTCCTGAACCGGGCCATGGGGCCGTGGAGCGCGACCGGGATCGAGCAAGACGGCAGCGTCACCCAGTTCACGTTCGATCCCAATATGCCGCCGCCCGATTTCGTGCCGATGTTTCCCGGCGCCTCGATCGTGCAGTCGAGCCGTGTGGTCTCGAAGGCGGCGCCGAGCGGAGTCGGTTTTCTCGAATTGGCGGTGCACGGCTCGGCCGAGGAGGTACGTGACTTTTACCAGGCGCATCTCCTCGCCGCCGGGTTCGCGGTCGATGATCTCGGGCTGCAGGGTCTCAACCCCGCCACCGCCGCCTACCTCGGGATGGAAGGAACGCTCGTCGGGAAGCGCCTGGCCACCGACGATGTCCTGACCATTCAGATCCGCGACGAGGAAGGCATCCTCTTCCGCTCGCGGCTGCTGCAGCTGAACTGGCGCAAACTGTCCGAATGGCCGGCCGGGCAGCCGCGGCCGTAACCCGCTAGCTGCCCGGTGCGGGCGGAAAGATGCCCCTCAGCACCGCGTCGTCGCTGATGCCGGCACGCACCGCAAAAGGCTGTTGATGCCCCGAGCGCGGCAGCTCGTACATCGCCTCGAGCGTCCGCAGCAAAGTGATATGGTTGACCATCAGCGCTTCCCGGTATCCGGGCTGGATGTGCGCGCCGGCGATGATCGTTGCGATCCGGTTCTGCGCGGCCCGCGCTCGCGCGCTGCCGTCCTGCACGACCGCCGGGTCGGTCAGCCCGCGAAGGTTGGTCTTGAAATTGTCGTTCTCGTCGAAGGTGACGATCAGAAGGCTGCTGTGGGTCTTGGCCCATTGGTAATAGCGGTCGAGATTCTCCGCGAGCCACCGATCGCCCGCGGGGACGGCTTCCTGCGGCGTCCCGTTATGCATGTCGTGCTCCTGGTCGGGGATCACGAACGCGACCGTCGGGAGCTGGTTGTAGTCGGCCGGAAAATCGGCAAAGCGCAAATTCGACGAGGTCTCGACTGTCGGCCCGTTCGGCACGTTGGCGAAGCTGATCCACGGCACGTGCTTGCGGCCATAGCGGCAGGGATAATGGCAGCCGGGCGGCGTCACATCGATCTCCGACCCGATCGCCGGCAGCCCCTCGGAATAGCCCTTGAAGGACAGCCCTCGGGCGAGGAGCGCCGCGCCGAGATTGCTGCTCGTGAATTTGACCCGCGGGATCTTGTCGTCGAAGCCAACACTCTGATTGTCGCCCGAGAAGAGCCAGAAATAATTGCCCTCGCTGTTGTGCTCCTCGCCGAACATGCGCGTCAGCAGCGCGCCTTCGGCCGCCAACCGATTGAGGTAAGGTGCGGCCGGGTTGCCGATGATCTGGCCGAAATCCTTGTTCTCCTCGACGACGATAATGACGTGGTCGTAGCGCGGCAGACCCCGCGGCCAAATCGGCGCCGCCCGGACCATCGTCGCCGCGGGAACCGCGACCGGCGGCGCTGGCGGCGGCTGGCCGCACCCGAACAGCGCGAGAAGCAGCAGCGTGAGGAGGGGTGCCTGACGGTTCATCAAGCTCATGGCTCTCCGCCTTGCCAATAAGGCCGATCATTCTGCCGGTGTGTTTGAAGCAAAACCGAAAGAGCCCGCGGAACGTCGAGTCAGCGCGCCGGCACTCACCTGTTTCACGATCTCTGTACGATCTTCGACCCCATGTATACGCCGTTGCTGATGCCGAGCAGTGTCTGAAACCCCGTTGAGATTTCTGGAATAACGTAAGTCGTTATCACATTCATCAGCACGAAAACTGCGGTGATCAAAGTGAACAGCAGCATCTGAAAGCGCGCCACATCGATTTCGCGGGTGCGTGTCCCGTCGTCTTTGATGCTCTCGTTGACGATCAGGTCCGACCACCTGGGTATCTGGTTTGGCGGCGGATCCTTCAGGGCATTGGCTCTGGCTTTCGTCGCGGCCGCAATCGCCCCTTGAGCGGCTGCTTGCGTGGCGGCCACGTTGTTCGCCGCCGCGACGCGGGCAGCCGCCACGGGATCGGTTGGCGGTACGGCGGCCTCGGCCGCCTTCTGCGCAGCCTCGATGTCCGCCGCGGCCTTGGCTGCGGCTGCGGTGGCGGCGGTGGCTTCGGCGCTCGCGCCTAGAGCCTCGCTGTGGGCCTTCGCCCCGATCCCTGCCAAGCCCGCGATCCCGAGCAACACCAGCATCCCGTTGGTGATTTGAATGAGCTGTCCGGACAAGGACATCACATAGACGGCCGACGCAGCCACGACGAATGTCCACAACACGATCTGGAATTGCGAAAGGCTGGCAAATCCGCTGGGCGTCGAAATGATCCGCAACAGCCAATTCGCTTGCAGAATGCCCGGGTGGGTCACCCTCCGGACGACGGCGATGTACAAGACCCCGAACCCCAGGGCCACGGCGGCAAGCGCTAAGATAAGTCCCCCCAGCGGATAGGTGATGCCTATTGCCGTACTTGCATCCGCCGCGAGCTCCTTCTTCTTATTGTCTATCGCCAGGATGCGAACCTCGGCGAGCGGCACGAGGGGCAGCGCGGTGGCGACATCGCTCGGCTTCGGCCCCAGATCGCTTGGTACGGCCGTGGTCACTTTCAAAAGCTTGCCGTCGCTGCTCAGTTCCAGCCGGGATGGGAGCTTTTCGATGAAATCTGCCTTGCTCTCCGATTTGCTTTGCCAGCGAAAACATACCACCACCGACGCGTCGGCAGGTATGGCAACAAGACTTTTTACAGCGAATTGGATCTCGCCGCCTTCCGCTTGCCAGCTCTTGTGCTGCAAACTTTCTTCGGCGGCCTGAACAACGCTGGCGCCCCCGGCACTAGCCTTCGCGAGCGTTTTGCAACCGGGCGCGGTTTCGGCGGCCGCGGCGGCCGGCGGACCCGGTGTGGGACTTTGTACTGCGGGTGATGGAACAGGCTGCGCCTGGGCGCGAAATGCGATCGCAGCGGCTGTCAGGACGCAAATCAGCACCAGCAACTTCGGCTTGGCGTGGCCGCTCATGTCCGTCTCAGTTTGTTGATTACAGTTTCGGTTTTCGAAAGCAAGTCTAGCAATTCTGTTTTACAGACGGCGAAAAAGCTTCAACGGCAGTGGGGGTAGTTGCCAATTATGAGGCTGCCGACTTCTCCATAATTTCAAGGAGGAACGAAGAATATGATCAAAGCCGCCTCTATTCTCTCATCAGATATCCACGCCTGTCGTTTTCATCACGGCGCCTCGTTCGTCATGATGATCGTGCCGGAGGCGGCGAACATGCCGCCGACGCCGTGGCACACCGAGAGCTTGGCGCCCGGTACCTGGGCCGGGGCGGTGCCGCGCATCTGCCTGACGCTCTCCTGCAGCGCGTACATGCCGTACATGCCGGAATGC
>VAZR01000265.1 GCA_005888515.1 Alphaproteobacteria bacterium
CCGCCTGGCGCAATACAGCAAGGTTGACGAGGCGCAGCATCAGGCAACCGCCTTGGGACTGCCGGCATCGTCGACTTCGCGCGAGAGATCGCTCCACAGCTTGTCGTAGAGCGCCGCGAAGGCCGGATGCGTGCGGGCGCGCACCGGGTCGCGCGGCCGCGGAATCGTCACTGAATACTCGTGGATGATGCGGGCCCGCGGTCCGCGCGATAACAGGTAGACCGTATCGGACAGGCTGATCGCCTCTTCGAGATCGTGCGTGACGAGCAGGACGCTGATCCCCTCGCGCTCGACCAGCGCGGCCACCTCCTGAATGATCCGCGCGCGCACGATCGCGTCGAGCGAGGCAAACGGCTCGTCCATCAACAGCAGCTTCGGCGTCAACGCCAACACCTGCGCCAGCGCGACCCGCTTGCGTTGCCCGCCGCTGAGATGCCGCGGATAGCGGTCAGCCAATCCGCCAAGCCCCAACCGGTCGAGCCAGAGGCTAGCCTGCGCGAGCGCCCGGCGCCGCTCCGATCCATGAAAGACGAGACCGAGCGCGACGTTGTCGCGGGCGGTCTTCCACGGCAGCAGCGCGTCGTCCTGGAACAGGATGCCGATGTCGGAGTGCCCCAGGCCACTCTCGACGGTTCCCGCGAGCGGCCGCTGCAGACCAATTACCGCGCGCAGCAGGCTCGATTTGCCCGACCCAGACGGTCCAACGAGGCTGACGAACCGGCCATCCTCGACGGCGAGTTCAGCTCGTTCGAGGACCGGCTCGCCGCCGTAGGAGATCGTCAGATCGCGGACGCGCAGCAATCAACTTCCCGCGATCGTCGTGTCGTGCAGCCCGGAGATGCTAGCGTCCGGCTTGATCAGCCCGCCGGCGATCAGGCTCTGTGCGACGCGCTGTGCGGCATCGAGATCGATCGTGACGGTTTCGGGATAAAGCGAGTCTCGGCGCTCCACCAGGATATCGCCGAGCTGTTTTGTGTCGAGGCCCGCGGTCATCTCCTTCGGAAGCGCCCCGACCAGCTGGTCGCCGCTCATGGTACGCAGCGTTTTGAGGGCTTCGGTCAGCGCCTTTGCGATCTCGGCCATCTCCGGTTTTCGCTCGGCGAACTCCTTGCCGCGCACCGCGACGCCCATAAACTCGTAACTGCCGCCGAGATATTTCCGCGCGTCGGCAAGATCCATCGCATTCATCAGCACCCGCGCGCCCGATTTCGACAGCAGCGTCAAGGCCGGCTCCTGTACGACGCCGGCATCGATCTGCCCCTGGCGCAGCGCCTCCAACAGATTGACGCCCATTGTGGCGAACTGCACCTTGGCGGCATCGGCGCCGGCCTGTTTCAACAGATATAGCGTCAACGAGTGATCGGCATTGCCGAGGGCGGAGACAGCGACGGTCTTGCCTTCGAGATCCTTGATCGAGCGGATTTGCTCCGCCGTTTTCGGCGCCGTAACCAGGGCGAACAGCGGCAGCCGCCCGGTTACCATGAAGCGGCGGATATCGGCGCCGACATTGGCGTAGGCCTGGATCGCGACATCGAGCGCCGTCGCGGCATAATCGACCGCGCCGCCGACCAGCGCCTGCATCGCCGGGTTGCCGCCGCGGGTATAGACGAGCTCGACATCGAGCCCGTGCTGCTTGAACAGGCCGGCGGAGCGCGCGACCTCGTAGGGCACGCCGCACAGGAGCTGGCTGCAATAGGCGATCTTGACCTGCTTCAGCGGTTTTCCCTGAGCTCCGGAGGGGGTCGGATGCACTGCCGGCAACACGCTGGCGATCAGCGCCGCGCCCTTGAACATCGAGCGGCGCGACACCTCGGCAGCCGGTACCCGCGCGGTGCTTTCATCGCAACAGCTCATCGCCCGCTCCCCGGTCGCAGACCCGTACTTCCCTTATTACCGCGACATCACAAAGGCAGCCAGAGCGCGATGCTCAGAAAGACAACGAGGCTATCGAAGCCCGGACAAGAAGCCCCGACCGACGCTCCGCCTTCAGCGGTAGTAGTACGGATTATAGGGATAGTAGGAATACCGGTAGGGCCAGGGGCTCACCGGCGCGCGTGGGTAGCCCTGCGCCGCCGGCGGGCCGTAATTGCAGGTGTAGGCCGGTCCATAAGAAAAGGCCGCATAGGGAGCATATTGATGTTTCCAGGCGCAGTCCTGCCAGCGCTCTACCTTTGCCCAGTAGGAGCGGTCTTCATACGGCCCTTCGGCCAATGCCGCGCCGGCGCTCGCCGCCAGCAGCGTCGCCGCGATCAAACCCTGTACGCTTGCCCGCATCGGTCGCCCTCTTGCCTGTGCAAATGCAAAACGCCCTCGCGGCACGGCAATTCCTCGCGGAACGGACTGGCGCCGCTACTGGCTCATCGTCGAGGGCAGCCACAACGCGATTTCGGGAAAGGCGATCAGCACCGCGATCAGGATGATCTGCGCGACGATGAACGGCGTGACGCCGCGGAAAATCGTGTAGAGCGGCACGTCGCGTGCGATCCCCTTGATCACGAAAACGTTCATGCCGATCGGCGGCGTGATCAGCCCGAGCTCGACGACCATGACAATGATGATCCCGAACCAAATAGGGTCATAGCCGAGCGCGCTGACAATCGGAAAAACGATCGGGATCGTCAGCAGAATCATCGCCAGCGAATCGAGCAGGCAGCCGAGGATGAAATACATGCCGATGATGACGAGCAGGATCGCCGTCTTGCCGAGCGGCAGACCGGTGATCCAGCCGCTGACGATGGTCGGCATCGAGGCGAGGATCAGGAAATTGTTGAACAGGATCGCGCCGATCAGGATCGTGAAGATCTGCGCTGTAGTCTTCACGGTATCCAGCAGCGACGCGGAAAGCATCGCACGGCTGAAGCTGCGATTCAGGACGCTCAGCGCCAACGCGCCGACCGCACCGATGCCGGCCGCCTCGGTCGGCGAGAAAACGCCGAGATAGAGCCCGCCGATCACGAGCAGAAACAAGGCCGCCGGGCCCCAGACGTCGCGCAGCACCAGGAGCCTCTCGCGCTGCGTTGCGCGGGCCGCCGGCGGCCCAAGCCGCGGGTCGAGGCGGGTCATCACCGCTATCGTGACCATGAAGCCGGCGACCGTCAGGAGGCCGGGCAGAAAACCGGCGAGAAACAGCTTCGAGATGCTTGTTTCGGTCAACAGGCCGTAAATCACCATGATGATGCTGGGCGGGATCAGGATGCCGATCGTGCCGCCCGCCGCGACCGCGCCAGTCGCCAACCGGTCGTCGTAATTGTAGCGGCGCATCTCAGGCAGCGCGATCTGCGCCATCGTCGCCGCGGTGGCGATGCTCGACCCGCAGATCGCCGCGAAACCGCCGCAGGCGCCGATCGTCGCCAGCGCCAGCCCGCCCCGCCGATGCCCGAGCCAGGCGTTGCAGGCGCGGTACAAGGCTTCGCTGAGGCGTGCATTCCCTGCGATGTAGCCCATCAGCACGAACATCGGCACGACCGACAGATTGTAGGTCACCGCCGTGTCGTAGGCGGTCTGGCCGAGCAGCGACAGCGCCGCCTGCGCATCGATCAGCAGCAAGGTGCCGACAAACGCCGACAGACCCATCGCGAAGCCGATCGGCATGCCGCAGAACAGCAGCACAAACATCAAGATGAGGATCAGGCTCGACAGCAGCGTGGGGTCCATGGGTTTTGCTCCCTGTGCTGCCGGCTATTCCGTCATGCGCAGCACCGGCTGTTCGGGCGGCGGCGGCTCTGCTTCCACACCCCTGAACCGCGCCCAGGCGTGGCGCAATTGGACCAGCACCCCGGTCAGCAGGAAGATGCTGCCGAACGCGACCGCGAAGGCGAACGGCCATAACGGCACCGTCCACACCATTGTCGTGTCGCCCTTGCCGTGCAGAAAATCGGCTTGCACCCACAGCCGCCAGACCATCAACACGAGAAAGGCGGCAACGAGCAGGTTCATTACCAGCGCGAACAGGGCACGGCCGCGCGGCGGCAGCCGCAGCGTGACGACATCGGCGCTGATATGGGCGTCCTCGTGAGTCACGAGCCCGACGCCGAAATAGACGACAATCGCCATCGCTAACTGCGTCAGTTCAACGGTGAAGGCGAAGGGCGCGTTGAAGAAATACCGCCCAACCACATCAAAAAATGTCACCGCGGCAATGACCGCCAGAGCCGCCGAGGCGATATGGGCGAGCCACAGCGTGACTCGCCCGTTAGCGCGGGTCAGATCTTCGATCATTGCGGCTACGCCTCAACCTGGACCACCGCCGTCCCGGCGGCATGCCGGCCGGAGGCCGGCCCTCCCCTACAGCCGTTCATCGCTGCGTCAGCTCGATGCGGCTTTGATCATCGCCTCGAGATCGTCGAGCAATTTGCGCCCGTCTTGGCCTTTCTGATCGGCCTTCTTGACCCAATCGTCGGTCACCGGTTTCAGCAGCGGCTTCCATTTCTCGAACTCGGCGGGCGTGACGGTCTCGGTCGCCTGGCCCTTCTGTTTGGCGTCCTCGCGGCCGCGCTCATCGGCGGCCAGCCAGGCCTTGCCGATCAGCGCCGCGCCCGCTTCGCCGCTCGCTTTCGTCAGCGCGGCCTTGTTTTCCGGCGTCAGATTGTCGAATGCCTTGCGGCTGGCGACGATGACAAAGGATGGTGCGCCGAGCCCGCCGGGAGCCTCCAAATGGCCTTTCAGCAGCTCATTGAGCCGGAAGCTCTGCATCGCTTCCCACGGAAATATGGAACCGTCCACGGTGCCCTTCTGGACCGCCTCGTAGGTTTCAGTCGCCGGCAAGGGAACAGCATTCATGCCAAGCGCCTTCGCCATCGGCAGGCTCGGGCCGGCGGCGCGGATCTTGAGTGACTTGACCTCGTCGAGCGTCTTGACCGGCTTCACCGTGTGAATCCCGTAGGGGCCGCCCATCCAGGTGATCAGCAGCTTGGTGTCGGTGAATTCCTTCTCGGCGAGCCCGTGCTTTGTGTACCACTTCCACACGACCGGGCTGCACGTCGCCGGGTTGGCGCAGACCAGCGGCAGCTCGGCCCCCTGCAGCATGTCAAAGTCAGGTCGTACTGCGCGTCCATCTTGCCGAGCGCCGCCTTGTCGACCTCGACCGTCAGGTTCCCGCCGGACGCCGCTTCGATCGTTTTGATCCAGGCATCGAGCGTTTGCACCATCTGATGGCTGGGGCCGGCCCAATACGCCATCTTCAGGACCTGCTTCTCGGCTGAAGTGGCCGGGGCCGCGCCAAGCATGGCAATTGCGGCAGCGAATAGCAGGCCGATCACGACCTTTCGCATGGTAGCCCCCCTGCTTTGGTTTAACCGCCACAACAGTCCCGTAGATGCGGCCGCAGCGTCAAGCCGCACTATGCCGAAGCGAGGCGATTTCTCTCAATCTCCAGGAAGACTAGACTGACGGCGCGCGTGACGGCCGCACAGGAGAGACATCATGGCAATCGTGATCGACGGGCGCGAATCCGGGTTCAAGACCAATCCCGATTACAAGATCACTTTCGAGCCGTCGCCGCGGCGGGTGCGGGTGCAGTTCAACGGCGAGTGGGTCGCCGACAGCACCAATGCCCGTCTGCTGTTCGAGACGCGGCACCTGCCGGTCTATTATTTCCCACGTTCGGATGTGCGGCTGGATTTAATGCGGCCGACCGAGCACCACACCTTCTGCCCGTACAAGGGAACGGCGTCGTACTGGACAATCCGGGTCGGCGACAAGAGCTCGGAAAACGCGGTCTGGGGTTATCCCGAGCCGTATGACGAGGTCGATGCGATCAAGGATTACGTCGCGTTCTACTGGGACCGGGTCGATCATTGGTACGAGGAAGACGAAGAAATCTTCGTCCATCCGCGCGACCCCTATAAGCGGGTCGATGTCATCGCCTCATCGCGGCATGTGCAGGTCATCCTCGGCGGCGAGACGATCGCCGATACGCGGCGCGGCCATTTCCTGTTCGAGACGCGCCTGCCGACCCGCTACTACATCCCGCCGGAGGGTGTGCGGATGGACCTGCTGGTACCGAGCGACAAGGTCACCGCCTGCCCGTACAAGGGCAAGGCGCGCTACTGGTCGGCGAAGATCGGCGACCAATCGTTCCCCGATATCGTGTGGAGCTATCCCGATCCAATCCCGGAATGCCCGAAGATCAGGGGCTATCTGTGCTTCTTCAACGAGCAGGTCGACGCAATCCTGGTCGATGGCGTCGAGGTGCCGCGGCCGGTGACGCCGTGGTCGAAGGATTGGCAGGAAAAGGCGGCGAGCGTCCCCGACACGCGTGGGCCGGTGGCACGGCCGTAGAGGTTCCCTCGTTCCATAAATTCGGCGTCCCGCGAAAGCCGGGACCCACCGCTCCGCTTCCGGAGCGGTTGCAGGGTGGGCCCCGGCTTCCGCCGGGGCGCGGGACGGGACTAGTCGCAGGTGCGGCCGAGGGCTTCGAGACCGTCGCCGAGATATTCCGGCAATGCCGCGTCGCCGATCATGTAATCGGGATCGCGGGCGGCGATGCGGCTCTCCGCCTCGGCAACGGCATCATCCCACTCTTCAACGCCGTAATCGTCTCGGCCAACGAGGATCAACGCCAGGAGATCGGTCTGCTCCTCGACATTGAGGCCGGCGATAAACTCGACGATCTCGCGGCGGCGGGCGTCCTCATCCTCGCCGATGCCCTCGGGGTCCTCGATGCTGACGAGCTCGCTGTCGTCGCCGGTCGTCGTCTTGTCGCCGGCGGTCGAGGGCACTTTGCCGGCAATCTCGCGCGCCGCCTCAATCAGGGCGCAGACCTTTTCCGTGCTTATGCGCAGCTCTGGCATGGCTCCTCCGTTCTGACCAAAGAAACGGAAGAGCCGGGCCCGGCGATCCCTATCCAATCAATCGCCTCAGCCTTTGGCGATCTCGCGGGCGATGATCAGCCGCTGGATATCGCTGGTGCCCTCATAGATCTGGCAGACCCGGACATCGCGGTAGATCCGCTCGACCGGAAAATCGGCGAGATAACCGTAGCCGCCATGGATCTGGATCGCGTCGGAAGCGACCCGCTCGGCCATTTCCGAGGCGAACAATTTGGCCATCGCCGCCTCCTGGAGGCAGGGCTCGCCGGCATCGCGCCGCGCCGCCGCGTCGAGCACGAGGCCGCGCGCCGCGGCGATCTGCGTCGCCATGTCCACGAGGCGGAACGCCACCGCCTGATGCGCGATGATCTTCTCTCCGAATGTCTCGCGCTCCTGCGCATAGGCGAGCGCCGCCTCGTACGCGGCTCGCGCCATGCCGACCGATTGCGCGGCGATGCCGAGGCGGCCGCCTTCGAGGTTCGACAGCGCGATGCGGTACCCCTCGCCCTCGCCGCCGAGCATCAGATCGGGGGTCAGCTCCATGTCCTCGAAGACGAGCTGTGCCGTATCGGAGGCGCGCTGGCCGAGCTTCTTTTCCAGCCGCGCGACTTTGTACCCGGAGGTGTCCGTCGGCACGATAAAGGCGCTGATGCCCTTACGCCCGGCCGCCGGGTCGGTCACCACGAAAACGATCGCGACATCGGCGTTCTGCCCGGAGGTGATGAATTGCTTGGTGCCGTTGACGACCCAGCGGTTACCGCGACGTCGCGCCCGCGTCTTGATCGCGGCGGCATCGGACCCGGCCTGCGGCTCGGTCAGACAGAAGGCAGCGAGCTTGTCGCCCTTGGCGAGCGGCACCAGGAAACGCTGCTTCTGCTCCTCCGAGCCGTACTGCTGCACCGCGGAGCAGCAGAGCGAATTGACGCTGAGAATGGTCGAGGTGGCGCCGTCGCCGGCGGCGATCTCCTCCAAGGCGAGGGCATAGCCGACATGGTCGGCGCCGGCCCCGCCATACTCCGGCGGCACCAGCATTCCCATAAAGCCGAGCTTGCCGAGCTCAGCCAGCGCCTCCTTCGGGAACCGCGCCTCGCGGTCCCATTCCGCCGCATACGGCGCGAGCAGATTCTGCGCGACATCACGCGCGGTATCGCGCAGCAGCCGCTGTTCCTCGGTCAGTCTCATGAGGTAGGTCTCATAAGAACAGCTTGCCGTCGCGGCTGAGGTCGCGCGCCGCGCCAATAGCTCGCAAGGAAACCATCGGTTGAATCACTGCGAAAACCGTTGGCTGCATTTGCAGCGGATTTGCAGCCAGATCTCGCGTGCAAGTTGTACAGACTGCCCTCTCAACCATGCGCCGACAGCTTTCCCGAGATCCGGATGCAGACGCCACTCTTTAGGTCATGTTCCCTATATGTTCATCGAGCCGACGAATTCAACCGTTATTCGATGACCTCGTCGGCGCGGGCGAGGATGGATTGAGAGACGCTGAGGCCGAGTGCCTTCGCGGTTTTCAGATTAACGGCGAGCAGGAAGCGGGTCGGCTGCTGCACTGGCAAGTCGCCGGGCTTTGCACCGCGCAGGATCTGATCGATGTAGCGTGCGACCTCGTGAAACAGCGCAAAATTATCGGCACCATACGAGAGCAGGCCGCCGGTCTTCGCGTAAATTGGGTAGCTGTAAACCGCCGGCAGGCGGTATCGGGCCGCGAGGGCGTGAACCCTCTCCATGTTGTTTGCGATGATCGTGTTCTGAGGAGCGGCCGCAGCGACGGTGTCGGCCAGCAATTTCTGCGGCCGCGCGTCGGCTTCCATCAGCACCATGACCCGGGTGACGCCGGGGGCGATCTCCTTCAACAACTCCACCCATTTGCCGGCAATTGGCGCCTCGCTGACCGCGACGCCGGTGGCATTGCCGCCGGGCCGAGCGAGGCTGGCGACAAAGCCGCCGCCGACCGGATCGTTGACGTTCGAGAAGACGATCGGAATCGTGCGGGTCTCCGCGAGCAAGGCCGCGAGAACCGGCCCGCCGACACCCATGATCACATCCGGGTTCAGCGCGACCAGCTCCTTGGCGTTGGCCCGAATGCGCTCTCGGGCGTCGCCGGCAAACCGATGCTCGATCGCGATGTTGCGGCCGTCGGCCCACCCCAATTCGCGCAAGCCCTCGACCAGAGCACGCGTCTGGAGCACGCCAAAAATATTATCCGGAGCGCCAGTCGCCGGCGTCAAATAGCCGATGCGGCGCACGCGTTCGGTCTGCTGCGCGCGGCCCGGCCGCGGCGAGACGAGCGCCGCCCCGGCGAGAACGACCAGATCGCGCCGCCTCATTCGATGCCCCTCATCGAGGGTCTGAGGCACGGCGGGCGGTGACCTCGATCTCGATTTTCATGCGCGGATCGACGAGACCGCAAACGAGCGCCGTGGCCGCCGGGCGAATCGTGCCGAAAGCCTCGCCGAGCACCGGCACGATGCGCGGCCAATCCTCGATGTTCGGCATGAAGTATTTGACGCGAACCACATCGGCGAGGCTCGCGCCCGCCTCGGCCAACGCCGCCGCGATGTTGCGCAAGGTCTGGCGGGCCTGCTCGGCCGGGTCGTCGGCGATCGTCATCGCGGCGTAATCGAAGCCGGTCGTGCCGGCAACGAAGATCCACTCGCCGTCGACCACGGCGCGGCTGTAACCACCAGCGGCCTCGAACGGCGAACCCGAGGAGATCAGCCGGCGCATGTCAGGCGGTCTCGGTGAAAATTTCGCGGCCGATCAGCATGCGGCGGATCTCCGAGGTGCCAGCGCCGATCTCGTAGAGCTTGGCGTCGCGCAGCAGCCGGCCGGTCGGGAATTCATTGATGTAGCCGTTGCCGTCGAGGATCTGCACGGCGTCGAGCGCGATCGCCGTGGCCTTTTCGGCGGCATAGAGGATCGCGCCAGCGGCGTCCTTGCGGGTCGTCTGGCCGCGGTCGCAGGCGCGCGCCACGGCGTAGACATAGGCGCGGCAGGCGCTGAACGTCGCGTACATATCGGCCACCTTGCCCTGGATCAGCTGGAACTCGCCGATCGGCTGGCCGAACTGCTTGCGGTCGTGGATGTAGGGGATCACGACATCGAGGCAGGATTGCATGATGCCGAGCGGCCCGGCGGCGAGGATCGCGCGCTCGAAATCGAGGCCGCTCATCAAGACGCGCACACCGTCATCGACCGCGCCGAGCACGTTCTGCGCCGGCACCTCGCAATCCTCGAACACCAGCTCCGAGGTCGGCGAGCCGCGCATGCCGAGCTTGTCGAGCTTCTGCGCCGGGCGGAACCCCTTCATGCTCTTTTCGATCAGGAAGGCGGTGATGCCGCGCGCCCCGGCATCGGGCCGGGTCTTGGCGTAGACCACCAGTGTATCGGCGACCTCGCCGTTGGTGATCCACAGCTTGGTGCCGTTCAGGATGTAGCGGTCGGCCTTTTTGTCGGCGCGCAACCGCATCGACACGACATCGGAGCCGGCGCCAGGCTCCGACATTGCCAGCGCGCCGACATGCGCGCCCGAGATCAGCTTTGGCAGGTATTTGCGTTTCTGCGCCTCGGTGCCCTTGCGGCGGATCTGATTGACGCAGAGGTTGGAATGGGCGCCGTAGCTGAGCCCGACCGAGGCCGAGGCGCGGCTGACTTCCTCCATCGCGACGCAATGCGCGAGGTACCCCATGCCGGCGCCGCCATATTCCTCCTCGACGGTGATGCCGTGCAATCCGAGCGCGCCCATCTCGGGCCACAGCTCGATCGGGAAGCGGTCGGTCTTGTCGATTTCGGCGGCGATCGGCGCGATCTTCTCGTCGGCGAAATCGCGCACGCTGGTCCGCAGCATGTCGATCTCGGGGCCGAGATCATGGTCGAGCGTGGCAAGCCTGGTGTTCTGCATCCCGCCATTATGCCAGCCATGCCGGATTTGGACGAGAGGCGCGCCGCCAGAGCTGTATCAGCGCCAGCGGATGCGGCTGACGATATCGGAGCGCTCGTCGGTCCATACCGCCGCAGGCGCGGGCGGCGCCTCCCATCCCGCGGCAGTCGGCAAGAACTCGAGATCGCCGCCGGGCCGGCCGACCGCCAGGATTTCGGCGGCGGGGTCGTCGATCGTGGCCGGTACCGGGAAGTACAGCAGGTGCCGCGCCGGCGCGCCGACATCGGCGGCGAGCGCCACGACCACCGGCGCGAGGTCGAGATAGCGGTTGCTGACGTGAAACAGGATGATGCCATCGGCCGCGAGCTTGCGCTGGTAAAGCGCGAAGGCCTCGCGGGTCAGCAGGTGCAGCGGGATACTGTCGGAGCTGAACGCATCGATGACGATCAGATCGTAACTGTGGTCGGGCGCGTCGGCGAGGGTCAGGCGGGCGTCGCCGAGCACAATTCGCGGATGGTTGCCGCACGCTTCCAGGAAATGGAAGAAGCGCCGATCGCGGGCCAGCATCTCGACCGCCGGGTCGATCTCGTGGAAGGTCCAGGACTGCCCCGGCCGGGCGTAACAGGCGAGCTCGCCGGCGCCAAGCCCAACGATGCCGACCCGCGACAAATTGCGGCCGGCGGCGGCCGCGAAGAACTGGCCGAACGGGCCCCTCCGGCTGTAATAGCCGAGTGGCGTCGTCGGCCCGTCGGGGCCGGTGCTCTCGACGCCGTGCACCGTCGTGCCGTGCTGCAATACGCGGAACGCCCCGTCCTCCATCAGCCGGACGCGGTTGACCCCGAAGAAGCTGCGTGTGGTCGCCAGCGTTTCGCCGGCGGACAGCAGTTGGGCGAATAGCAGGCAGGCGCCGACGCCGAGCGCGAAGCGCCAGCGGCGCTCGCTGAACTTGACCAGCGCCAGCGCCGAAATCGCCGCGGCCGCAAAGACCAGCCAGATCGGCAAGCTTCCCAGCGGTAATAGCGC
>VAZR01000266.1 GCA_005888515.1 Alphaproteobacteria bacterium
GCTCGACGAAGAGCTGCAAACCTGTTTCCAGGCGATCGACCGCAACCACGATCCAAAAGTGCAGAAACACATCCTCGGCTCGCCTTACACCGTGATCGGCACCAGCGATGGCGGCGGGCGGCCGCACACCGCCGACCGGCACGAGACCAGCACGAACCTGCTCAGTCACTGGGTGCGCGAGCAGCAGGCGATGACGCTGGAGGAGGCGGTCTACCGCCTGACCGGCAAGACCGCGCTGATGCACGACATTACCGACCGCGGCTTTATCGCTGCCGGTAAGGTCGCCGACCTCACGATCTTCGATCCTGATACGATCGCCTCGAAGCCGCGCGAGCTGGTCAACACTCTGCCGGGCGGCGGTGTCCAGGTGAAGCGCGACGCAGTCGGCATCGATTATGTCGTGGTCAATGGCACCGTGCTGCTCGACCAAGGCGAATTGACCGACGCGTTGCCCGGCCAGATCATCCGCGGCCCGCTGTACCAGGCGAACGCGTAAGCGGCGACCGCCCACTGGGGACATGACAACCCGACGAGAGATCTCGTCGGGTTGCTCTGTTACGCCGCGGGCCGGCTGATCTCGAGGCGCAGATCGAGCCCGGCCTGCGCGGCCAATCCGACCAGCGCGTCCAGGCTGAACTTGCTGATCCGACCACGCAGCAGGTCATTCAAGCGCGGTTGGGTTATCGCCAGCCGCTTGGCGGCTTGGGCCTGAGTGAGATTCCAAGCCGTCACCGCCTCCTGGATGGCAATCATCAGATCCGAACGCATTTTCATGTGAGCGGAAGCGGCGGGTGAAGCCTCGATCGCGTTCCACACGCTCTTGAAAGTTTGGTCCGTGCTCATCGGGCTCTCCGCATCACATCGCGAAACGCTCTGCAGCCAAATCGAGGTCGCGTTTTGCCGTCCGCTGCGTTTTCTTCTGGAATGCGTGCAGCACATAAACTGTCTCCGCAAAGCTCGCGACGTAGATGACCCGATATGCTCCGGCGCCTTCGCGAATGCGAATTTCCCGAACCCCTCGGCCAATCGTTGTCATCGGCTTCCAATCCGCGGGATCAAGCCTGCGCTGGACGCGATAGAGCTGAAATCCCGCTTCCTGCCGCGCTGTGTCGGGGAATGCCTGCAGCGCGCTCAGGGAATCGCCGCAGAACGTGATCGGTTTGAGACCTGATCGCATCTATATCAATACTAATATAATCGGACTCAGCCCGAAATGGCAAGGGCGGGGTTATCGCGGGACCATGCCGGTTCGCTATGGCGGCGATAAAGAACCGGCATTTTGAACATCGCAGTACCGCGCCTACTCTCAGGATTATGGTTTTGCGGCCAGGGAGCATGGCAGATGCGGTTTGGTCTGTTCGGCAGCGCGGCGGCGCGGCGCCCCACTTCCTCGGAGGCGGCCGAGTTCGACAGTAGCGAAGGCTTCCGCGATTTCATCGAATACAATGTCGAGGCCGAGGGGCTCGGGTTTCACGGCACCTTTGTCGTCGAGCACCATTTCACCGGCTATGGCCAGGTCTCGGCGACGATCAACCTGCTGACTTGGCTCGGCGCGCGCACCTCGACATTGCGGCTCGGCACCGCGGTCATCGTGCTGCCATGGCACAACCCGGTATTGTTGGCCGAACAGGCGGCGACGCTCGACCTGTTGTCCGGCGGCCGGCTCGATTTCGGCATCGGCAAGGGCTACCGCTACAACGAGTTCGCCGGCTTCTGCGTCGACATGGACGAGGCCGACGCGCGGTTCAACGAATGCCTCGACGTCATCGTCAAGGCGTGGACCTCGAACGAGCCGTTCTCGCATCGCGGCCATTACTGGCGGTTCGACAACATCGTCGTCGAGCCGCCGACCGCGCAGCGGCCGCACCCGCCGATCTGGATGGGCGCCGGCGGCGAAAGCTCGGTGCGCCAGGTCGCCGAGCGCGGCTATCACCTGCTGCTCGGGCAATACGCCTCGCCCGCCGATGTCGGCCGCTCGATTGCGGCGTACAAATCGGCGGTCGAGGCGCAGGGACGGCGTTTCGACCCGATGCAGGTCGGCGTCACCCGCGCGTTCTTTGTTGCCGACACGGCGGCCGAAAAGGAGACCGCGCTGGAACGGCGTCTCGCGAACCGGGTGCGGCAGCTGAAGCTCGCGACGCGCCCTGACGGCACCGTGCATGGCGGCCCCGACCGCGCCACTGGTAACCCGGATGTCGTCAACCGCAACAGCGCGATCTACGGCTCGCCCGACGAGATCGCCGAGAAGCTCGACGAATTGCGCCGCGTCGGGGTCGGCTATGTGCTGATCAATGGCGGCGGCTCCGGCGGCGGCGAGCGCGGCCGGACCAGCCTGCGCCGCTTCGCGCGCGAGGTCATGCCGCTGTTTGCCGAGGAACCGGCGGCGCGGGCCGCCGAATAATCGACGTCGATCCGGGGAGGAACAGATGCGGATCCACAATCTCTACACGGACGACAAGGGTGAGTCGCATTTCCGTGACATCGAAGTCGAATGGATCGAGGAGCGGCGCGGCAGCAAATTATCGAAGAAGCTGCCGGCGACGGGCGTGATCTTTCGCGAGACCCAGGCCGAGCACAATGTCGATTGGCACCCAGCGCCGCGCCGGCAATACATCGTCAACCTCGATGCCGGGGTGAAGATCACCGCGAGCGACGGCGAGAGCCGGTTCATCGCGGCCGGTGACGTAATTCTCGTGGAGGACACGACCGGCAAGGGCCATTTGTCCGATCACGTCGAGAACAAGATCCGCCACTCGCTCTTCATCCCGATCGAGTAGCCAATCCCGCGGTGTCCCTCGAGTATCTCGAAGATCGGTTGGCGATCAACGATCTGTTCGTGCGCTACACGACCGCGCTCGACCGCGGCGATGTCGAGACGATTGTCGATTGCTTTACGCCGGACGGCTCACTCGACAGCCCGGCAGTCGGTCAGCATGCGGGACACGCCGCGATCCGCGCCTTCGCCGAGCGGTTCGCCCGATTTCACGAGCGCGGCGCGCAATTGCGCCACGTTATCTCCAACCTGGCGGTCGAGATCGACGACAATCAGGCGCGGGCGACCTGCTATCTGCTCAACGTGCTGACCCGCAACGGCCAGAGCGAGCTGCTCGCGCCCGGGCGGTACGAATGCGAGCTGGTCAAAACCGGCGGTAAATGGCGGTTTCAGCGCCGGGTCGTGATCCTCGATCACGACATTACGCTTGACGGCATCTGAGCCGGGTTACGACGCAGCTTTCGGCGCGATCAGCCCCTGTTTTTCCAACAGCGGGTAGATGCCGCCTGAGGTCATCAGCGACAGCAATTGGTCGGGCACAGGCCTGACCGGCAATACCGCACCGGTGTCGCGGTTGCGCACGGTCCAGGTTTCGATCGCGATCTCGGCGATCTGACCCTCCTCGAAAGCAGCGCCGATCCCAGGACATTCGAGTGCCAGAAAACCGAAGCTGACCGCGTTGCGAAAGAAGAGGCCATTGATCGACTCGGCGACGAGGGCGCCAAGCCCGAGATTGCGCAAGGACCGCGCCGCCGGCCGGCTCGACCCGGTGCCGAAATTGCGCCCGCCGATGATGAGGTCGCCGGGCCGCACCTGATCGACCCAGCCAGGCCGGTTGGCCGAAAACACGGCGCGGCGCTGCTCCTCTTCGCTCGCCGTCAGCAGCGGTCCCGGCAACATCAGATCCGTGTTGATGTCGTCGCCGAATTTCCACACCCGCCCGATGATCATTCCGCTTAACTCCCGAAGTTTTTGTCATTGCGAGCGAAGCGAAGCAATCTCGATCCGCCCGTGGCTAATCCGACGGGGATTGCTTCGTCGCTACGCTCCTCGCAATGACATCGCTTGGCTAGATGCTGCCCGGGTGCGCGATCCGGCCGGCGACTGCCGAGGCGGCTACGGTCGCGGGTGAGGCCATGTAGATCCGCGCCGTCGCATCGCCCATGCGCCCCTTGAAGTTGCGCGTCGAGGCGGTGATGCAGGTCTCGCCCGGACCGAGGACGCCCATATGGCCGCCATAGCACGCGCCGCAGGTCGCCGGGGTCACCACGGCGCCGGCGTCAAGCAGGGTCTGCACATAGCCGGCCTTCACCGCCGCGGCGAAGATGCGCTGCGAACCCGGGGTGATCAGCAGGCGCACCCCGTGTGCCACATGGCGGTCTTTGAGCACCCGCGCCGCCTCGGCGAGATCGTCCAAGGTGCCGTTGGCGCAGGAGCCGATGAAGGCTTGCTGAATCGGTTCGCCGGCGGCCTCCTCGACCGGCACGGTGTTGCGGATCACCCGGTCGGGCAACGCGACCATTGGCGACAATTTGCCGAGATCGATCCTGTGCCGGGCGGCGTAGGCGGCGTCGGGATCGGGGTATTGCGGCTCGAACGGCGTCGGGTTGCGTGCCCTGACGTAATCGATCAGCGCCGCGTCCGGCTCGAAGGTCGAGAACTCGGCAGAGAGTTCGGCCCCCATTGTCGTCAGAGTACGGCGCGCGTCGATGCTGAGATACGGCAGGGCCGAGCCGCCGTACTCGACATTCTGGTTGGCATGGTCGCCATAAGTGCCAGCGATGTGCAGAAACAGATCCTTGGCCGAGACGCCCTCGGCGAGGCGGCCCTCGAGATCGTAGCGGATTGTCTCGCCGACCCGGAACCAGGTCTTGCCGGTGGTCAGCGCGTAGAGCAGATCGGGGGCGCCGAGCCCGCGCGCGGCGCAATTGAGCGCCCCGGCGCTGCAGGTATGCGAGTCCGAGCAGGCCATGACCGTGCCGGGCAGGCAATAGGCGTTCTCGGCGACGACGACATGGCTGATGCCCTGGTCCGGCCCGACATCATGAAATCGGTGGATGCCGAAACGGCGTACGAAATCGCGGCCGCGCACATGCATTGCCGCGGTGTCGCGGTTCGAGGCCGGAACATCGTGGTCGAACACGACGACAACCTTCTCGGGATCGTGCACCTTCAAGACATCGCGCCACGAACCGCGCGAAAAACTGAGGTCGATCAAGACGGCGAGATCGACATCAACGACGGCGAGATCGCCCGGCCCGACTTTGGCGGCGCCGCTCGCCCGCGCCAGGATTTTCTCGATGATCGTCATGCCCATCGCGGGTTTTCCTTACGCATGAGTCCATCGCATTGAAGGCGCAACGGCTCCGGCCCGCAAGTCCGCCTCATCCGCCCGTCCCGGCGAAGGCCGGGACCCACTTTTCAGCGCC
>VAZR01000267.1 GCA_005888515.1 Alphaproteobacteria bacterium
CGTGGGTGCGCGCCGCCCCGGACAAGGCGACGCGCTACGGGGTCGCCGCGATCAACCGGGCGCTCGACGGCATTTGCGGTCCGACGATCGTGCACATCTGTCTCGGCTACGGCCATCTCGTGCGCAACAAACCGTCGGGCTACGCCTTTCTGCCGCAGCTCGCCGGATCGATCGCGGCGCAGATTTCGATCGAGGCGGCGCAGCCCAAGCTCGATCTCGGGGTGCTGAAAGAGCTGTCGGGGAAGACGATCCTGCTTGGCGTGCTCGATCTCGGTGATCGGACGGTCGAGGCCGCTGAGACCGTCGCCGAACGGCTGCGCGCCGGCCTCAAACATCTCGCACCAGAGCAGCTCGTCGCGGCGCCCGATTGCGGCATGAAATACCTGCCGCGCGAAGTCGCGTTCGGCAAACTCAAGGCGCTGGCCGAGGGAGCGGCGATCGTCCGCCGCGAACTCGTGGGATAATTTTCACAATGAGGCAGTGAGACAGCGAGGCGAAAGACGCTTCAGCGCATAGGGCGCGGAGAACACGCAAAGGAGGCGAAGCCGATGTGTCCGGCGCAAAGCGCCGGCATTTCGTTTTCGGATTGAGCAGCGGTTTGGCGTTGCGCGCCGAAAATCTTCTCTGCGACCTTAGCGAATCTTTGCGTCCTCTGCGCTAAAGCGTTTTCTTTCTTCTCGCTGCCTCACTGCCTCATTGTGAACAATTCCTATTCGCCGAGCAGGGTCAGGACGAGGTCGCGGCGGTGTGGCACGGCCCGGTGCTCGAGCAGGAAGATCCCCTGCCAAGTGCCGAGCTGGATTTCGCCACCGCTGACCGGGATGGTCAGCTGCACCTGGGTCAAGGCGCTCTTCAAATGCGCCGGCATGTCGTCCGGTCCTTCGTCGTTGTGGCGGTAGAGGGCCGGCTCCTCGGGTGCGAGGCGCGCCAGGAAGGCGGCGAGGTCATGCCGCACATCGGGCGAGTAGTTCTCCTGGATCAGCAGCGAGGCCGAGGTGTGCGGAATGAAAATAGTTAACAAGCCGCGCGCGATCCCGTGCCGCTTAACCCAGGCCGCGATCTCGCCGGTGATCTCCTTGATTTCCTGCGGTTTTGTCTCGATCGCCAGACGATCTTGCGCGATACGCAATGGCATTTCCGATGTCTCCAACCGGCCCGGCTTGCCGGACCCTTCCTGAATATAGGCAGAGGGCCTATGCTGACAGCGAACCGGGAGGGCTGAGTCGTGATGAAAACAGCGGCCGCCGCCATAACGCTGCTGGCATGGCTCGCCGGTATCGCCGTCGCGCATGCCGAGACCGTCGATCTCTTGCTGGTGCTGGCGGCCGATGTGTCGCGCAGCATCGATGACGCCGAATTCAACCTGCAGCGCAAGGGCTACGCCGCGGCGATCACCGATCCGCGGGTGTTGCGGGCGATCGCCGGCGGCCGCAACCACGCGATTGCGGTGACCTTTATCGAATGGTCGGGCGCCGCCGACCAGAACATCATCGTCGACTGGACCGTGGTGCGCGACGAGGAAGCCGCCGGCGGGATCGCCGCGACAATCCTCGCGGCGCCGCGCTCCTTTCTCGGGCGCACTTCGATCAGCGCGGCGATCGACTATTCGCTGGAGCGGCTTGCCGCGGCGCCCGCGGCAGCCGACAAGCGGATCATCGACGTCTCGGGCGACGGCACCAACAATTCCGGCCGGCCGGTGACCGAAGCGCGCGATCAGGCGGTCGCCTCCGGCGTCACCGTCAACGGGCTCGCGATCATCAACACCCAGGCCAATCCGGGCTATGCCTTTCACACCCAGCCGCCCGGCGGGCTGCCGAAATATTATGAGGAAAACGTCATCGGCGGCCCCGGCGCGTTTCTGCTGCAGGTCGAGAATTTCGACACCTTCGCCGAGGCGATGACGCGGAAGCTCGTCACCGAGATTGCCGGCGCGCCGCCATCTTCGGATTACGCGGCGCTGAAGTAACTCCGCCGCGCGGCATTGCGGCAGCCCCGTAGCTTCACTCTCGACAGCGCCGCGAGCCTGATGCTATCCGCCTGCCGGCGGCGCATAGGCGCAAGACCAGCTGACGGGGAGCGGGATCACAGGCGATGAGTCGGCGCATCTATTTCGACGGCCTCAACCTGTCGCTCGAACGCGGCACCGGGATTGCGACCTATACGCGTCTGCTTGCCGAGATGGTCCGCGAGCTCGGTTACGAGATCGGGGTTGTCTACAGCTCGCGTAACCGGCCTTCCAAAAACCCGGTCCTACGCGAGATCTCGTTCTTCGATTACCGCGATGACAGCCGCCGGCCTAAGGCTGGCGATGTGTGGAACGCGCTGGTCGATCAATTTCATCATCCGTTCGGCATCAAGCCGGGCGCGCTCAATCTGAGCGGGCTCGTCGTCACCGACCAGTTCCGGACGAGAATGCCGACCGCCGACAACCTGTTTATCGCGCGCAACCTGTTCGCCAATGCCCGACGTTATTTCTCGTGGAGCGGGCGGTTCACCGATCTCGCATTCGAGACGCCGCCGGATATCCTGCACTGCACCTATCAGCTGCCGGTGCGCGCGAAATCGGCCTGCAACGTCTACACGATCCACGATCTGGTACCGTTGCGGCTGCCGTTTACGACGCTCGACAACAAGCGGCAGACCTATCGCCTCTTGCGCAAGATCGGGGCCGAAGCCGACCACATCGTCACTGTGTCGGAGCACTCCAAGCGCGACATCATCGAATTGCTCGGTGTCGACGAGACGCGGGTGACCAACACCTATGAGGCGGTCGAGTTTCCGCGGGAGTTCGTCGAGCGGCCGGACGATGTCGTCGCGGAGCAATTGCGCGGCTCGTTCGGGCTGACACCGAAAAACTACCTGCTGTTCTATGGCGCCCTTGAACCGAAGAAGAACGTCCAGCGGCTGTTCGACGCGTACATGTTGTCGGCGGTCGACATTCCGCTGGTCGTCACCGGCGCGGTCGGCTGGGGCAACAAGGCGGAAGCCAAATGGCTCAAGGACATGCGCGAGGAGGAGCGCGCGCGCCCGCACGACAACCGCCGCATCCACCATTTCGAATATGTCAGCGTCGCGATGCTGGTGACGCTGATCCGCGGCGCGCGAGCAGTGCTGTTCCCGTCGCTTTATGAAGGTTTCGGCCTGCCGGTGCTCGAAGCGATGCGGCTCGGCACGCCGGTCGTGACCTCGCGCACCTCGTCATTGCCGGAGATCGCCGGCGATGCCGCGCTCTACGTCAACCCGTACGAGACCGACGACATCTCGCGCGCGATCAAAACCATCACCGCCGATGCGGGGTTGCGCGAGGAGCTGACACTGCGCGGGCGGGCGCAGGCCGAGCTGTTCTCGGTCGCGCGCTACCGCGAACGGATCGCCGCGCTGTACGAGAAGCTTCGCTGAGCCGAGCGGCACACCAGCGTTACTCCTGTCATGTCAGATGCTTCCAGCTTCGATCCAGTCTTTCGTTCTCGCCTGCACGCCTTGCTCGCCTGGCGGCGCGACGTGCGACGGTTTCACCGCGACCCGCTGCCGGAAGGAACGATCGAGCGGCTGATCGGACTTGCTTGCCTCGCTCCGTCGGTCGGTTTGAGCCAGCCCTGGCGTTTCGTGCTGGTCGATCTGCCGGCGCGTCGCGCCGCATTGCGCAGCAATTTCCTCCACTGCAACGCCGCCGCATTGGCCATGCAGGCCCCCGAACGGGCCCAGCACTATGCGCGCCTGAAGCTTGCCGGTCTGGATCGGGCGCCCTGCCAGTTGGCGGTGTTCGCTGACCCCATGACCCGGCAAGGTCATGGTCTCGGCCGCCATACGATGCCGCAGACAATCGATTACTCGGCGGTCATCGCGGCACACAGCCTATGGCTGATCGCGCGCGCCGAGGGGATCGGCATGGGCTGGATCTCGATCCTCGACCCTGCCGCTGTCGCCGCGGCGCTCGATGTACCATCGCAGTGGCGGTTGATCGGCTATTTCTGTCTTGGCTACCCAGAGGATAGTGACACGGTTCCGGCGCTGGAACGTGCCGGCTGGGAGCACCGCCGGCGGCCTGGGGAGTTCCTGGTCCGCCGGTGACGCACACCGAGATCGGGCAGGATATCTACCCCAGGGTTTTTTCGAGCAGATCGAGGGCGGCAACCGAGAAGGCGCGCATGTTGTCAACCCGGTCGGCGCTGCCGGTTTCGACCGTGATCGCGCGCTCGACCCGGCCAATGACCGCGATGCAGGAATGGCCAGGGGCATGACCATAGCGGCTGCCGGTCGGGCCGGCCGTGCCGGTCTCGCCGACCGACCAGGTGGTGTTGAGGCGTTCCTTGATCTTGCGCGCGAACAACAGCGCGTAAGGCTCGGTCGATGGCGTGATGCCGGTCAGCGCCGCGAACTCTTCGTCGGTGACCCGCAGGAGCTCGGTTCGCGAGGCGCGGGTGTAGACGACCGCGCCTCCCATGAAATAGGCCGAGGCGCCGCCGACCGCGAGCAACGCCGCCGAGATCAGCCCGGCGGTCGAGGATTCGGCGACCGAGATCGTCTCGCCGCGCGCCTTCAGAATCGCGGCGATGCGTTCCGCCTGGGGCAACAGTTCCTGTATCATCCCGTGCCTCCCTCTGGTGCTGGGCCTGACCTTGGGGTTCCGCGCACCCGATGGCAAGCCCGGAACCGCCGGCCCCGCCGCGAAAGGAGCCCCGCCTTGGCCTACGAGACGATCGTTTACGAAGTAGACGGCCCGATCGGCACGTTGACCCTGAACCGGCCAGATGACGGCAACATGTTCACGCCAGTCATGTGCCACGAAGTGCGCGACTGCATCAACGAAGTGAGGCGCGAGACCCGCACCCGCGTGCTGGTCATCACCGGCGCCGGCGACCGCTTCTTCTGCATCGGCGGCCGCAAGGAAGGCATGGAGGAGACGCAGCTTTACGCCGGCGTGCTGCCGACCCTCGACATGTATGAGTCGATCGAGCGGCTGCAGAAGCCGGTCATCGCCTC
>VAZR01000268.1 GCA_005888515.1 Alphaproteobacteria bacterium
GCGCCGATTAAAATTACTCCGCGTCCTCTGCGAATCCCCCGCGTCCTCTGCGGTAAAAGCGTTCGCTTTTCTCTACCGGCGGGCGGCGGCGCGGGCCTTGGACCAGGCTTCGGGGTCTTCGAGAAAGCTCTTCACCGACTCATATTGCCCCGGCGCGAAGCGGCCGAGGCGCTCGGCGGTTTGCGCGACATCCCACCAGGTAGCGAGCGCCAACAGCGTGATCCCCTCGGCGGCGAGGCTCGTCTCGATCTGCGGGAAGATGCCGTAGTTGAAGATCACAAAGGCGTGGTCGATGACCCCGCCCGCCTGCCGGATCGCGCGCACGAAATTGAGCTTCGAGGTGCCTTCGCTGGCGAGATCCTCGACCAAGAGAATGCGGGACCCGTCCTTCAGCTCGCCCTCGATTTGGGCGTTGCGGCCAAAGCCTTTCGGCTGCTTCCTGACATACAGCATCGGCAGGGACAGCCGGTCGGCGATCCAGGCGGCAAACGGGATGCCGGCGGTCTCGCCGCCGGCAACCGCGTCGAGCCCTTCATAGCCGGTATGCCGCTCGATCAGCTCGGCGCCCAATTCCATCAGCTTGGTGCGGCCGCGCGGGAACGAGATCAGCCGGCGGCAATCGATATAGACCGGCGATTTGCGGCCCGAGGTGAAGGTGAACGGGTCATCCGGCCGGAACAGCACCGAATCGGTTTCCAAGAGGATGCGGGCGGTGATCTCTGCGGCCTCGGTTTCGCCGGCAGAGCGGTTCGTGTGCGGAGCGGAGTGGGTTTTGGATTGAGCTTGGGCCATGGGCGATCTTAACGGCAAAGGGCGGCGGGTTGACAATCGAAGAAATTAGAACATATAGAGAACATTAATGATGGCCCGGACATGCCGCGAGCTCGATTTCAGGAAAATGGTTTGGCTGCCGACCCTCGCAGAAACAGCCAAGGAAGCGGGGCGCTCGGTATGCGACGGCTCATCCGTGCACCTGTATTTCACCTGTAATTGCAGGTGAGCGGATGAGCTTTTCTCATGTGATGCGGTCTGGCTTTCCGGAGGGCATGCCGCGTCCGGGCAACCTCGACTCGCTGCGGGAGCGGATCCGGCAGATTGAGCAGCCGCTGCATCATGGCGTGCTGCCGTTTGGCATTGCGGCGATCGACCGTGTTTTGCCGGGCGGCGGGCTCGCGCGCGGCGCGGTGCATGAGATCCTCGGGGCCGGCGGCGATGAGGAGGATGGCGCCGCCGCTTCCGGGTTTGCCGCCGCCCTCCTCGCCCGCCTTTCATCAGGGGGAGTTCCCCCCACCTCACCCCGACCCTCTCCGCCCCGCCCATCAGATTTAAGGGGGGCGGAGAGGGAGATAGCGGGGCCGTCGATTTCTCCTTCCATCCTCAGACTAAAGAACAAAGCCCAGGGGCTCGCTTCATTTCCCTCTCCGCCCTTTAGGGGGGAGAGGGAGGGGCCCAGCGCGAAGCGCTGGGAGGGTGAGGTGGGCGGTCCCACGGACTCAGGGCCGGTGCTGTGGTGCCTGCGGCGGGCGGATCTGTACGGGCCGGGTTTGATGGCGCACGGCTTCGATCCGGCGCGCCTCGTGCTGGCCGTCGCGCCGCGCGACGATGAGATCCTGTGGGCGATGGAGGAAGGGCTGCGCACCCCAGGCCTCGCCGCGGTGATCGGCGAGATCGGGCGATTGCCGCTCGTGGCCGGCCGCCGATTGCAGCTCGCCGCCGAACGCTCCGGCGTCACCGCCCTGGTGCTGCGGCGCTGGCGCAACGGCGAGGAAGCGGCAACGGAACGCGAGCGGCCGAGCGCGGCTGTGACCCGCTGGCGCGTCATGTCATTGCCGTCGCGCGACAGCGACGAAGAAAGGCTGCGGCACTTGATCGGACGGCCGCGCTGGCGGGTCGAGCTGCTGCGCTGCCGCGGCGGCGTGCCGGCCCAATGGGTTGTGGAGGTAGCGGATGCGACGGGTCATGTACGTCTTTCTCCCGAGCTGGCCGATCGACCGGCTGCGGCGCCAAAACAAAAGCTGGGCCGGCGAGAAGCGGAGCGGCACGACAGCGAGCCTTTGCAGCACGCCGGCTGACGGCTCGGCTTTCGCGACGGTAACCGCGGCTGGCGGACGCCGCCTGCTCGCCGCGATCAACCCGGCCGCCGCGGCGGCGGGGCTCGCGCCGGGCATGCCCTTGGCCGATGCGCTGTCCTTTCTGCCCGGCCTGATGACCGTCCCGGCCGATCCGGCCGCCGACAGCGCCGCTCTGACCCGGCTCGCCGAATGGTGCGGCCGCTACAGCCCCTGGACCGCGCCCGACGAGGACAATGGCATCAAGATCGAGATCACCGGCTCGGCGCATCTGTGGGGCGGCGAAGCGGCATTGGTTGCCGATCTCGCCCGGCGCCTCTCACGACAAGGCATCGTGCATCGCATCGCGGTCGCCGGCACGTTGGGCGCCGCCTGGGCCTTGGCGCGCCACGCCGCGGCTGATGGCCGGCCGGCACTGCCCGCGCCGCAGGACGAGCGCGCCGCCCTGGCGCCGTTGCCGGTCGAGGCGTTGCGGCTCGACCCGCTGACTGTTCAAGGCTTGCGCCGGGTCGGGCTCCGACGCATCGGCGAGCTCTACCCGATGCCGCGCGACGCGCTGGCGCGCCGCTTCGGAGATGCGGTGGCGCGCCGGCTCGACCAGATCTTCGGCGATCTGCCGGAGCCGCTGTCGCCGCTGAGCGAGACGCCGAGCCGGCGGGTAAGGCTCAGCTTTGCCGAACCGATCGCCGATCCGGCCGATCTCGCCCGCGCCATCGAACGGCTGGTCGAGGATTTGACGGCGCGGCTGGCGCGCGAAGGTGTCGGCGCGCGCCGGCTCGATCTCGGTTTTCACCGCGTCGACGGCCGGGTCGAGCATATCCGCATCGGCACCGCCCGGCCGAGCCGCGACGCGCGCCACCTCGCCAAGCTGTTCGCCGCAAAACTCGATACAGTCGATCCCGGTCTCGGCATCGAGGACATGATCCTCGCCGTCTTCGCGGTCGAAAAATTACCGCCGGAGCAAACCGAGTTCGTTTCCGGTCACTCGAAGACAGCCGCACACGATATTGCCGCTCTGCTCGACCGGCTCGGCAATCGCTTGGGACCCGATGCAATCACCCGTATCGAGCCGCGCGCGAGCCACATCCCGGAACGCGCTTCAATCTGTGTTTCCGTAGAGCGGCAGAAGAATGCCGCCTCGCCTCCCTCTCCGCCCCCCATGGGACCAAGGCGGGCGGAGAGGGTCGGGGTGAGGTGGGGGATTCCAGAGCGCTCGCCGACGCCCACCTCACCCTCCCGTCGCTGCGCGACAGGCCCCTCCCTCTCCCCCCTGAAGGGCGGAGAGGGATTTTTCCACAGCGCCGGCAAGCCTCCTCGGCCCGTCCGGCTGTTTCAGCCGCCGGAGCCGGTCGAGGCGCAATGGGTGTTGCCCGACGATCCGCCGTTCCGCTTCACGTGGCGGCGGCGGCAGCACCGGGTCCTGCGCGCCGACGGTCCCGAGCGGATCGCCGAGGAATGGTGGACCGAAGGCGGTCCGCCGGATCTGGCAAAGTGCGAGGCCGACATGATCCGCGACTATTACCGGGTCGAAGACGAAGAGGGGCGGCGCTTCTGGCTGTTCCGCGCCGGGCTCGCGCAAAGCGATCCGCCGCCGCGCTGGTTTGTCCACGGCGTCTTTGCCTGATCCGCCGATGCCCGAATTGCCGCCAAAAAGAGCCGGTGATATCGCCAGTTTCGACAGGCTGTCGCGCACGATCGGCGACGGCAGTCTGCGGCCGCACGGCGACAAGCCCGCGCGGGTGATCCGCGGCAAGCGCGGCGCCGGCCCCGATCCGGTTCCCGGCTATGCCGAGTTGCAGGTCACCAGCAATTTCTCGTTTCTGCGCGGCGCCTCGCATCCCGACGAGCTGGTCGTGACCGCGGCGGCGCTCGGCCACGCCGCGATCGCGATCACCGACCGCAACAGCCTCGCCGGCATCGTGCGCGCGCATCATGCCGCGAAGACCATTGGTATCCGGCTGGTGATCGGCTGCCGCCTCGATCTGCGCGACGGCACCAGCCTCCTCGCCTTTCCCGAGGACCGCGCCGCCTATGGCAGGCTGACCCGTCTGCTGACCCTCGGCAAAAGGCGCGCGCCGAAAGGCGAATGCCATCTCGACTATGCCGATGTCGTCGCGCATGGCGAGGGACAGATCCTCGTCGTGCTGCCACACGAGGACGGCGACACCGCCGAGTTCGCGGCCCATCTTTTATTTGCTGGACAGGTCGCGGCGGATTTCCGCGGCCGCGCCTATCTCGCGGCGCATTACCTTTATCGCGGCGACGATGCCCGTCGGCTCGCCCGGCTTGCCGTAATCGCCGAAGAGACCGGCTTGCCGCTCCTCGCCACCAACGACGTGCATTACCACGTGCCCGAGCGGCGGCCATTGCAGGATGTCGTGACCTGCATTCGTGAGCATTGCACGATCACAGAGGCCGGGTTTCGCCTCGCCGCCCATGCCGAGCGCCATCTGAAGCCGGCCTCGGAAATGGCCCGGCTGTTCCGCGGCTATGAAGCGGCGCTGACGCGCAGCCTGGAGATCGTCGCGCGCTGCCGTTTCGGCCTCGACGAGTTGCAATACGAATACCCCGAGGAGCCGGTCCCCCCCGGCTTCACACCCCAGCAATGGCTGACCGAGCTGGCTTGGAGGGGCGCGCGAGAGAAGTTCGGCACTGATCGGACCGCGGGCGTCTCGCCCGCAAATGCGGCCGGGACGGCCGCGGTCCCACAGGACGGCATTCCCGACAATATCCGCGAGCGCATCGAGCACGAACTCAAGCTGATCGAGCAGCTCAATTTCGCGCGCTATTTCCTGACCGTGCACGACATCATGAATTTCGCGAAGAGCCGCGGCATCCTGTGCCAGGGGCGCGGCTCGGCGGCCAATTCGGTCGTCTGTTATTGCCTCGGCATCACCTCGGTCGATCCGGCGCGCATCGACGTGTTGTTCGAACG
>VAZR01000269.1 GCA_005888515.1 Alphaproteobacteria bacterium
CACCGGTATCGGGATCGAGCGACACGGTCGGCTCGTCGAGCAACAGAAGCTCGGGCTCGTTCAGCAATGCCTTGGCGAGCGCGACGCGGGTCTTCTGCCCGGCCGACAATTTGCCGGCGGGCCGTTCAAGCAACGGCTCGATCTGCAGGTCCTGCGCCAGCGCGGCGATGCGCTCGTCGCGCCGCGGCAGGCCGTAGAGCCGGGCGTAGATCACCAAATTCTGCCGCACCGTCAGGCGATGCGGCAGGTCGACATAGGGCGAGGAGAAATTCATCCGCGGCAGCACGCGGTAGCGATGGCGCAGCACGTCCTCGCCAAAGATGCGCACCGCGCCCGAGGTCGGCAGCAGCAAACCGAGGAGGATCGACAGGGTCGTGGTCTTGCCGGCGCCATTGCCGCCGAGCAAGGCCGTCGTGACGCCGCGCTCGACGGCGAAGCCGATGCCGTCCACGGCCAGCGTGCTGCCGTAGCGCTTGACCAGATTTTCGACAAGGATGACGGGCTCGGACATCGCCCCTATATGGCGAAAGATTGGGCAGGCGGCCAGCGGAGCGGGCGCACCGCAGCAATGTTGTTGCAGTCGGCTATTGTTCCAGACAGCAATTTCAGTGTCGTGCCGGCGAAGGCCCGGGCCCACGCCCGCAATAACATACTAGCTGATGGGGTCCCGGCCTTCGCCGGGACGACGATCTAAGGAGGCATCAGCATTGAGCTTAATCACCTCGCCGGCGCCGGAGCCGCGCGCCGCCTTCGACCGGATCAGTCTGCGACGGCTGGTGCTGATCCGCTGGGTCGCGGTCGCCGGGCAGGCGCTGGCGCTGCTGGTGGTGCATTTCGTCCTCGAATTCCCGCTGCCGCTGCTGCCCGCCTTTGGGGTCGTCGCCTGCTCGGCCGCGCTGAACCTGTTTTTTGCCTTCTATCATCGCACCGCGACACGGCTCGGCGAGCGGCAGGCCGCGTATTTTCTCGGCTACGATTTGTTGCAGCTCGGGCTCCTGCTGTACCTGACCGGCGGATTGCAGAACCCCTTCTCGATCTTGATCCTGGCGCCGGTCACGGTGGCGGCCACGATCCTGTCGCGCCCACCGGTCATCGGGCTGGCGGTGTTCGCGGTGGTGATCATCACGGTGCTGGCGATATGGCACGTGCCGTTGCCGTGGCGCGACGCGCCGCCGATGTTCCCGCCCCAGCTGGTGCTCGGGATCTGGACCGCGCTGGTCGTGGCGACGGCGTTCATCGGCGCCTATACCTGGAGCGTCGCCGCCGAGGCGCGCCGGCTGCGCGATGCGGTGGCGGCGACCCAGCTCGCCTTGGCGCGCGAGCAGCGGGTATCGGCGGTCGGCGGGTTAGCCGCCGCGGCGGCACATGAGCTCGGCAGCCCGCTCGCGACGATCGCCGTCGTCGCCACGGAATTGGCGCGCGAGCTGCCGCCCGACTCGCCGCACATGGAAGATGCGAGATTGCTGCTGTCGCAGAGCGACCGGTGCCGGCGAATTCTCGCCGAGCTGACGCAGCAGCCGGCCGATGACAGCGCCTCGCCTTATGAGAGATTGCCGATCTCGGCGCTGGTCGAAGCCGCCGGCGAGCTGTACCACGACCCTCGGGTCCGGCTGATCTTCGCGACGACCGGCGCGCCGCCCGAGGCCGAGCCGCTGGTCCGGCGCAGCCCGGAAATCATGCACGGGCTGAACAATCTGATCCAAAACGCGGTGCAGTTCGCGCGGCGCGAGGTCAGCGTGACGATCTTCTGGGATCAGGCGACGGTCTCGGTGGAGGTGGCCGATGACGGGCCCGGCTTTCCGGCGCATCTGCTGGGCCGGCTCGGCGAGCCCTACCTGTCGACCCGCGCCGGCGACGCCAATCACATGGGCCTCGGCATCTTCATCGCGCAAAGCCTGTTGGAGCGCAGCGGCGCCGAGCTGACCTTCGACAATCTGGTCGAAGGCGGCGCGCATGTTGTCATTTCCTGGAACCGTGCCAATCTGGAGGCGGATGCGCGAACAAATGCCGCAGCCTAAGATGCCGCAGGTCCCCAGGCTGCAGCGAGAAAAGAGAGCCCCCCGATGGATACAAGCGACCGGACCCGCCCCGCGGGTTCAGAAACGATCGAGGCCGCGCCGTTGCGCGGCCTGCCCGAAAGCGACCGCACGCTTTTGATCGTCGATGACGACGCGCCGCTCTGTCAGCGGCTGGCGCGGGCGATGGAACGGCGCGGCTTTGTCGTATCGACCGCCGACAGCGTAGCCAGCGGCACCGCCGCCGCGACGGCGCAGCCGCCCGCCTTCGCGGTCGTCGATTTGCGGCTCGGCGACGGCAGCGGCCTCGATGTCGTCAGCGCGTTGCGGTTGGCACGGCCGGGGGCACGCATCGTGATGTTGACCGGCTATGGGAACATCGCCACGGCGGTCGCGGCGGTGAAGGCCGGCGCGCTCGATTATCTGCCGAAGCCGGCCGACGCCGATGCGGTCGAGCGCGCCCTGCTGGCCCAGGAAGGCGAAGCGCCGCCGCCGCCCGAGGACCCGATGTCGGCCGACCGGGTGCGCTGGGAGCACATCCAGCGGGTCTTCGAGTTGTGCGACCGCAACGTGTCGGAAACCGCGCGGCGCCTCAAAATGCACCGCCGCACGCTGCAGCGCATCCTGTCGAAGCACGCGCCGCGGAACTGAGCGCGGCTCAATTCACATGCGGCGTGGCCAGCGCCACGTTCGCCAAATCTCCGGCACCTATGTTGATCCCGACCACCGCCCAACCGCCGCCTTCGCGGGTCAGCAGCGGCCCCCCGCTGGTGCCGCGCGTCGCCGAGCAATCGTGCAGCAATAGGGTGCCGCCGGCCCGTGGCGTGACGATGCCGATATGGCAGCTCGGGTCGGCCATCAGCAATTGCGCCCGGTCCTGGTTGTAGCCAACCAGCGCGATCGCCATGCCCGAGGCGACCGGCTGCTGCGCGATCCGTAACGGTGAGACCGCGTCCGGGATGGGCTCGGCGAGTTCGATGCGCGCCCAATCCGCGGTTTGCGGCGGCGGCTTGCCGCCGTCGAAGCCGTTGCCGACCGTGTAACTCGCGACGAGCCGATGCCAGCGGAACACGCCCTCCCTGTAGCCGACCAGAACATGCAACGAGACCGGCTGCAACAGCCCGCGCGTCAGCCGATTGTAGAGGCAATGCGCAGCGGTCAGCACGGTGGCAGGCGCGACCAGCACCCCGGTGCAACGCGAGCCGATATTGGTCTGGATCTTAGCGATTGCGTTCCACGGTGGCTCGAGCGGGTCGACGATGACGCGCCCGTCGCTTTCCCGGATCCCGGGGTAATGTGGAATGTCTTGCGCCGCGCTTAGCTTAGCCGCAACGACGGCGAGCGCGGCAGCTGCGAGAAGCACGCGCAAGCCAGGTCTATTCAATGCGCTGACTTGAGCAGACGTTCGGCGATAAAATGGTCGATGCAGGAGAACCAATAGGCTCGGACCGAGTCACGCTCGAGGAACGGGTCGTGCTTCGAGTCGGGCAGGCGCACCAGCGTGCAATCCGGCAGCAGACGGGCGGCACGGCGTTGTGCCGCCGGGGAGACGACCATCTCGCGCCCCGGGCTCGCCATCAGGATCGGGGTTCTGATGCCGGCGAGAAACTCGGGCTTTTTGATGCGCGCGACCAGCCCGAGGGCGCTGTCGACCCAGCCATAGGTCGCCTCATCGAGGCGTAGCGCCGGCTCGGACGAGAACCAGGCGTGGCGCAGCCGGCAGCGCTCGGCATCGGCCGAAACCCGGCTGCGCTCGGGTGACGGGATCCGGTCGGGCCGCCATTTGCCGGCGCCGGGAATAAAGCAGACGCCGAGACCGGCCGCACGCGCCGGGCGGGTGATCACGCGCAATAAGGTCGGCGGCAACTTGCCGGTGCGCAGCCCCACCATCGGCGAGGACAGGATCGCGGCATCGAACAACCGCGGGTGACGGCGCAGGCAAAGCAGCGCGATCGCGCCGCCCATCGAATGGGCAAGCAGCAACCGAGGTTTGTTCCCGGTCAGCTTCGCGGCGGCGAAATCGGCGAGATCACGCGCGTCGCGATCGAATTTGCGGGCCCGCGGCCGGGTCGGCAGACGGCGCGGCCGCATCGAGCCGCCCTGGCCGCGCCAGTCAAGGCACCACACTGCGATGCCGCGCCGCGCAAGATCGCGCACGGTCTCCATCTGCTTCTCGATGAACTCGCCAAAGCCGCCGACCATGACGCATTCGGCGCGGGCATCGCCGACCGGCAGATGCCCCCAGCGCAAAACCGCGCCGTCCGATGTCGTGAAGCTGCCCCAGACAAATTCGGGCGGCGGCAGAAAGCGCTCGGCGAGCGGCGGCCGGCGGATCGGTTCTCCCCAAGAACCTGCCGGCAACAGGCTGTCGGGCATGCATACATCCCCAAGGTTCCAACGGGCCACGAACCGCGCCCGGGACCTCCGGGCGAGCACGCGCGGACCTCGTAGCGACGAAACATGGCGGAGAGCGGGCAGGCGAAGCGGCATAATGACGCGGGTCTAAGTCTCGGGATCGTTTCGCAAAATTCA
>VAZR01000408.1 GCA_005888515.1 Alphaproteobacteria bacterium
CTTTACGGGGGGAGAGGGGGGAGCGGCCGCACTCGCGGCCGGTGGGTGAGGGGCTTTCCCCAGTTTCGCCGGGTCGTACACGACTTCCTCCGGGCTCTTGTCCTCGCGCAGCCCCTGAAACGAGGCGTGGCGCAGGATCGCATCGGCCGTCCAGCGGCTGTACTGCACTTCGGCGACGAGGCGCGGCTCGGTCCAGTGGACCCCTTTTTTCGAGACGCCTTTCGGCAGGATCGCTGCCGGGCTGCGCCTCTCGATCGCGTCGAAGCGCGGGCGCAACTCGGTCAACCTCGCGCTGTTGAACCCGGTTCCGACTCGGCCGGCATAGTGCAGCTTTCTGTCCGGGTCGTAATAGCCGAGCAGCAGGGCGCCAAATCCGTGGCGGCTGCCCTCGGGCTCGGTAAAGCCGACGATCACGAATTCGTCCCGGTTCAGGCACTTGATCTTGAGCCAATCGGTGCCGCGGCCGGGCCGGTAGGGCTTGTCCCGTCGTTTGGCGATCGTGCCTTCGAGCTCGTATTGGCAGGCTTGGCGATGGAAATCCGCGCCACGCCCCCGCTGATGGTCGCTGTAGCGCACCATCCCCGCCGATCCGTGCGGCACGATCTCGGCGAGCACCTCCTTACGGTCTTCCAGCACGGCGCCCGTGAGGTCGTAACCGTCGCGGTACAACAGATCGAAGGCGAAGAACACGAGATCGTCGGTCAGGCCGGTCGCAATCCGGTCCTGCAGATCGGCGAAACTCGTCGTGCCATCGACCGCGAGCGCGACCAGCTCGCCGTCGATCAGCGCCGTCTCGACCGGCAGTCCGGCCATGGTGCGCGCCAAGGCCGGAAATTTTGCTGTCCAGTCGAGCCCGTTGCGGGTGATCAGGCGGGCCTTGCCCTTGTCGATCCGAGCCAACAGGCGGTAGCCGTCATATTTGATCTCGTGCAGCCATTCCGCGCCATCCGGCGGCTTGTCGACGAGGGTGGCGAGCTGCGGGGTGATGTCGCCAGGCATCGTCCGCTTGCGGGCTCCGGCCGGTCTCGTCGCCGCGGCCTTCTTTGTAGGCTTTGTTTGCGGTTGCGTTTCGCCCGGGATTTCACCCTTTTGCGAATCCCACACCCGGTCGCGGGCATTGGCGATCGCTTCCATCGACCGCCCGGTCGCGACGCTGAGCGGGTTCTCCTCGACGAGCGCGCTGCCGCTATGCGGCACCGCGACATCGTCGCGCTCCTTGATCAAGAGCCAGTTCTCGCGCCGCTCGCCGGCCGCCCTGCCGCCCATCCGCACGAGTTGCCGCGGTCCCACAGCAGCACCGTGCCGCCGCCATATTGGCCTTTGGGGATGACACCCTCGAACCCGCCGTAATCGAGCGGGTGGTCTTCGACATGGACCGCGAGCCGCTTCTCGCCGGGATCGAGGCTCGGGCCCTTGGGGATCGCCCAGCTCAACAGCACGCCATTGAGCTCGAGTCGGAAGTCGTAATGCAGCCGGCGCGCCGCGTGCTTCTGCACGACAAACGAAAGCGGCTCGGCGGCGGGGTGCTTGCGCACCTGGCCGGCCGGCTCCGGCGTTTGGCGGAAGTCGCGTTTGCGATTGTATTCTTCAAGCGCCATCGCTGTAGAACAGTGGTTTCCTGCTCCAAAAGGCGGGTTACGCCGCCCTTGTACAATCACCTAGCGAATAGCCGAGCGCAACAAATCGCCGGTTCGCACTTTGGAGATTGAGCGGGCAGCGCCGCTTAGGCGCGGCGCGCCATGGCTATACGGATCACCATCGCGACAGCAAGGCCGAGGATCACAGGGGTCAGAAGAGCTTTGAGCATCGGGTACCTCCTGTCTTCCGAACGGAACCGCAAACATGCGGTTCCGCCCCGTGCCGCCGCGGTCAGCCGCGCACCAGCCCGCCATCGATCGGGATCACCGCCCCGGTCACGTAATCGGACAGGTCGGTCGTGAGAAATTCGACCACCTTGGCGCAATCCTCGACAGTCCCGAGCCGGCGCAGCGCCACCAGCTCGGAGCGGTCGCGATTGCTTTGGCTGCTGCCCGGAATGACTGTCTGCATGATGCGGCCGGTGGCGATAACCCCAGGCGCGATGCAGTTGGCGGTGATGCCGAAGGGACCCAGATCCTGCGCCAGGTAACGCGTGTAATGAGCAATCGCGGCCTTGGCAGCGCCGTAATGCGCATAGCCGCCATCGGCCGAGGGGGCCGTACCGGCAACCGAGCTGACCGTGACGATCCTGCCGGAACGCTGCTCCTTCATAATCGGCGCGACGGCGTTGCAGCTGTAAACCGTGCCGAACAGGTTCATCGCGACGACCAGCTGCAATAATGCCGGGTCGACCCCGCTCGCCTTGGTGTCCATCGGCCGCCCACGCCCACCGCCGGCGTTGGCGACCAGCACATCGACCCGGCCCCATTTCGCGACAACCTCCGCGACCATCGCCTCGACCGAGTCGCGGTCGGTGACATCGAGTTCGATCCCGAGGGCCTCGCCGCCGGCTGCTTGAATTTCGGCGACTGTGCTGTCGCCCGTCATGTCCCGGGCTTCCGCCTCGAACTCCTCATAGGAATGCAGGTTCAGATCGGCGACCGCGAT
>VAZR01000270.1 GCA_005888515.1 Alphaproteobacteria bacterium
AGGAGGGCCATGAAACCGACGAACCTGCTGTTCATTCTGTCGGACGAGCACAGCCGGCGGGTGCTGGGGTGCTACGGCCACGGCATGATCCGGACGCCGAACCTCGACCGGCTCGCGTCGCAAGGGGTGCGGTTTACCGACGCCTATTCGAATTCGCCGATCTGCGTGCCGTCGCGCGCGGCGCTGGCGACCGGCCGCTATGTCCACAAGATCCGCTTCTGGGACAAAGCGATCCCGTACGATGGCAGCGTGCCGAGCTGGCACCACCGGCTGCGCGATGCCGGCCACGAGGTCACCGCGATCGGCAAACTGCACTTCCGCAGCGCCGATGACGATAACGGCTTCACCGAAGAGGTCCGATGCCATCGACGACATGCAACGGCATGACCTCTTCGGTGAAGCCGATGACGATAACGGCTTCACCGAAGAGGTCATGCCGTTGCATGTCGTCGATGGCATCGGTGATCCGCTCGGCTGGCTGCGCGACCCGCTGCCGGTTCGGAAGGCGGCGTTGCGGCTCGCCAGCGAAGCCGGACCGGGCAACTCGAATTACCAGGATTACGACGACCGAATCACCGCGGCGGCGGTCGATTGGCTGAAGGCACGCGCCGCCCAATCCAAGCGAAAAAATGGGGCGGGGAAGCCGTGGGTGCTGTTCGTGTCATTGGTGTGCCCGCATTTCCCGCTAATCGCGCGGCCGGAATGGTACGGCCTCTATCCCGAGGACAAGGTGCCGTTGCCGGCGCTGTACGACCCGAAGGAGCGGCAGCCGGATCATCCCTATGTCGCGGCCAACCGCGAATGCCAGGTCTACGACAAGGGGTTCGATCCGGTGACATTACGCCGGGCGATCGCCGCCTATTTCGGGCTCGTCAGCTTTGTCGACAGCAATGTCGGAAAGCTGATGGAAGCGCTCGCCGCGACCGGCCTCGCCGACACGACGCGGGTGCTCTATTCGGCCGACCACGGCGACAATCTCGGCACCCGCGGACTGTGGGGCAAATCGAACATGTACGAGGAGGCCGCCGGGGTGCCGATGATCCTCGCCGGGCCCGAGCTGCCGGAGGGGTTTGTTTGCCATGAGCCGGTGTCGCTGATCGATGTGTTCCCGACCGTCACGGCCTGCATCGGGCTGACGACGCATCCCGATGACCGCGACCTGCCCGGGAGCTCGCTGTTCGATGCGGCCCGGGGGGTGGCGCCGAACCGCACGATGCTGTCGGAATATCATGCGGCCGGCGCGGCGACCGGCGCGTTCATGATCCGCAAGGGGCGGTTCAAATACGTCTATTACGCCGGCATGCCGCCGCAATTGTTCGACCTCGACAGCGACCCGCAGGAGGCCCGCGATCTGGCGCGCGAGCCCGGCTATCAGGGGCTCGTCGCGGATTGCGAGCGCGAATTGCGCCGGGTGGTCGATCCCGATGCGGCCGATGCGCTGGCCAAGGCCGACCAGCGCGCCCGGATCGCGGCGTTCGGCGGGCGCGAGACGATCCTGCAGCGCGGCAGCTTCGGCCATTCGCCGACCCCGGGAGCAAAGGCGGTTTATAATTAAACATGAGCTAAATCCGATCACAGAGAAGTGAGGTGTTCGGCAGCTTCGCAAGGCAGAAATTTTTGCCGGAATTAGCCCGTTTTTAATACGCAAAGGCGTAGAGTACCCCCAACCAAAGGTCAGGTCCGGGGAAAGCGAAATGCCTGATTGGATTCTGCATGCCGCGGCGTTGCTGTCGCTTGGGATCGCAAGCGTCGCCGTTCTGCTGAGTTAGCACCGCTGCCGGCCTATCGGCACGGTGGCCCCCTTCAAACGGCGTCCCGGCGAAAGCCGGGACCCGCTCTTCCGCAGCTCGAAAACCTGAATGGTGGGTCCCGGCTTGCGCCGGGACGCGTTCTCTTCGTCGACAGCTGGCCCTCCATGGCGACGAACCTTCCTGACGGTTGCCCGGTCCGCCGGTAATTTTTCGCGGCGGAGCGGAGGCCGGACATGGTGATGTTTCTCGACGAGGAGCGGATCGCCCGGCTCTTGTCCTGGGAGAAGCTGATCCCGGCGATGGAGCGGGCGCTGGCGGAATTCTCGCAGGGGCGTGTGCTGCAGCCGGTGCGGCAGATGCTGACGATCGAGGAGGAGAAGCGCTATCTCGGCATCATGCCGGCCGTCGCCGAGACGGCGATGGGGCTGAAGCTGGTCAGCTTCTACCCCGGTAATGCCGGCACCGATGTTCCGACGCATATGGCGATGGTCCTGCTGTTCCGCGCCGATACCGGCGAGCCCTTGGCGGTCATGGACGGCCGGCTGATCACCGAGATGCGCACCGCCGCGGTGTCGGCCGCCGCGACCCAATACCTCGCGGCACCGGAAAGCCGCGTGCTGGCCTTGCTCGGCAGCGGCGTTCAGGCACAGGCGCATCTCGAAGCACTGAGCCACCTGCACCCGTATAACGAGATCCGCGTCTGGAGCCGCACGCCGGAGCATGCCGCGCGGTTCGCGGCGGCGCATGGCGCGACCGCGACCTCGGCCGAGGTGGCGGTGCGCGGCGCCGATGTCGTCGTCACCGCGACCAATGCGCTCGAGCCGATCCTCCGCGGCGAGTGGCTGAAGCCGGGCGCGCATGTCAACGCGGTCGGGTCGCCCCTGCCGAACCGGCGCGAGCTCGACGACCGCGCGATGCGGAACACGCTGGTGGCCGATTCGCGCGAGGCGGTCCTGAAGGAATCCGGCGATGTGATCCTCAGCGGCGCGCCGATTTATGCCGAGATCGGCGAGATCTTCGCCGGGCTGAAGCCGGCGCCGCGGGATCAAACGACGATCTTCAAATCGGTCGGGCTGGCGATCGAGGACGTTGCCACCGCCCGGCTCGTCTATGACGCCGCGCTCGTCATGCCGCCGCGGGCGTGACCTCAGCGGCAATTTTTGCGGCGAGTTCAGCTTCGGCGCGGTCCAGATCGTAGGCGACCTGAAGACGCAGCCAGATCGCGGGCGAGCCGCCAAAATAGCGGGCGAGCCGCAAAGCTGTTTCTGGGGTGATCGCACGTTGGCCGCGGACGATCTGGCTGATGCGGGAAGCAGGCAGCCGCAGCGCGAGCGCCAAGGCGTGAGCCGTAAGGCGCCTCGCCTCCAGCTCGTCCCTCAACATCTCGCCGGGATGCGGCGCGGGTCCGGTGATCCGGCGGGTGCGTGTGATCGGCATTACGCGGTCCCTCGTCAGTGATAATCAACAAGCTCGACATTCCAGGCATCGCCATCCCGGAATTCGAAGGTGATCCGCCACGGTCCTCCGGCTGAAATCGCCCATTGGCCTCGACGATCGCCACGCAAGCGGTGCAGCCCCACGGATTTCAGGCCGGCCAAGTCATCGAGCCGCTCGGCCTCGTCGAGCAACCGCAGGCGCCGCCGCGCCAGGGCCGTATCCTAGACCGGCATGCCGATCCCTGATTCGGCGAGGGCGCCGTCCGGCATCACGTGGCGCTTCGGGTCGAGCTGCATTGTCATGCGCTTCATCAGCCGGCGCGCGCTGGGCTCGAACGGCGTGCGCCGGTGCATCGTGAAGCCGTTGTCCCACAGCACGAGGTCGCCGACGCGCCACTCGTGGGCATAGACGAACTCGTCGCGGGTCGCGGCCGCGTACGCCTCGTCGAGCAATGCCGGCCCGGAGATCGGGTCCATGCCGTCGATGCCGGTCGTCGTCGTCGAATCGAGATAGAGCGAGCGGTCGCCGGTTTCGGGATGGGCGCGGACCAGCGCATGCGTGACCGGCGGCGTCTTCGCCCTGGCCTCCTCCGAGATGTTCTGGTCGGCTTCCCGCCCGTAGCCGGCAAGGCGCTTGGTGTAATCGAAAATGCCGCGCTGGCCGCTGAGCCGCGCGCGCAGCCGGCGCGGCACCGCGGCATAGGCGGCGCGCAAATCCACCCAGAAGGTCTCGCCGCCTTCGGGCGGCAGTTCGAGGGCGTAGAGCGCCGCCCCGGTGGCCGGCTTGACCATGTAGGACTGATCGGAATGCCACTGCAGCTCGCCGTCGCCGAGACCGCCGATCGGGCGGCCGAGCCCGTCCTTCAGGTTGGAGAGGACCGTGACCTCGGGGATCGAGGGCGAGGCCCAGTCGCTGCGCACGGTGCGCTCGAGCGGTCCGAACAAGGCGCAGAACCGGGCGAGCTCGGCCTCGCTCAGCGCCTGGCGGCGGAATACCAGGACTCCCCAGTTCGACCACAGTGCCTGCAACTCGGCGACCGTCACCTCGTCGAGCGGCTCCCAGAGCGGCAACCCCTCGATCTCACAGGCGAGCGTCTTGTGCAGCGGGCGCGTCCGGAGGCTCATCACTTCTCTCCGAGGTACATCGGAGGATGATCCACACGCCCGAGGGTGTGGCAAGGGGCTCGTGCAATTCGTTGGGGTGATCGGCTACGGTGATGCAATGAACCACGACAGCTATTCCGACGATTATCTGCGCGACATCCTGATGGGGGTGAAAACCATCGCGGTGGTCGGCGCCAGCCCGCGCCCGCATCGGCCGAGCCATGGCGTCATGCGCTACCTGCAGGGGCAAGGCTACCGCGCGATCCCGGTCAATCCTTTTGCGGCGGGGAACACGATTCATGGCGAGCGCTGTTATGCCGGCCTCGCCGAGATCGCCGAAAAAATCGACATGGTCGACGTGTTCCGCCGCAGCGATGCGGCCGGTGAGGCGGTCGACGACGCGATTGCGATCGGCGCCAAAATCGTGTGGATGCAGCTCGGAGTGCGTGACGACGCGGCGGCGGCGCGCGCCGAGGCGCGCGGCATCAAGGTGGTCATGGATCGCTGCCCGGCGATCGAAATCCCGCGCCTGGGACTGAAGCGAAGCGGATGACGATGCCTGCGCCGCCGGCCCAGGCGCGGCACCGCAGAAAGCGGGTGCGGTCGCGGCCGCGGTTGCTCGTGGCGGCGGCGATCGGGATCGTCGCCGCGGTCGCGATCCCAGCGATCCGCAACCCGATCCTGCGGGCGGTGAT
>VAZR01000271.1 GCA_005888515.1 Alphaproteobacteria bacterium
CGCGTCCCGGCCCAAGATGGACGAACTCGATATGCTTTAAGGGCCGTTCCTGCTTCGGCACGACAACCACCCCGGCGCAATGCGACAGGCCGGATAGCGCGGTGGTCGCCTCCTCCAGCGCCTGCGCCAGGCTCTTGCCGCGCGCCGCGCAGAGGCTCTCGATGTTGTGGCGCTCGTCCTCGGCGAGGTTGCCGATCTCCAACAAGCCATGCACGAAGAGGCGCAGCCCCGCCTCGGTCGGCAGCCTTCCGGCCGAGGTGTGCGGCGAATACAAGAGCCCGGCCTCTTCCAGATCCGCCATCACGTTGCGGATCGTCGCCGGCGACAGATGCTGTCCCAACAGCCGCGACAAGGTGCGCGAGCCGCTGCGCTCGTTCAATTCGCTGATCGGCGAGGGTACCGACAATTCCGGCTTGCGCCCGCCATTTTTCATGGGTTCGCGCCGCGGCTGTTGCGATTACCGCGGCTGCGATCGCGATGTTTGCTCATGTTCTCGATCACCACTCGTCGCGCCCGCGAAATCTAGGCCCGCGGAATCTAGGAATGCGGCCCGGCAGCGTCAACCGACGCAACGGGTTGATGCCGGCCCCATCGGAATTTCCGCCGGCAGTGGAACCGGGACGCTCCCTTCTGCAGGGTAGGCGCAAACAGTGCCGGAAGCGATTCTGATCTCCCTGGCATGGAGGCTCGTCGTCGTGCCCCAGGAGCGAAACCGCGCAGATTAGCCGCGAACGCCAGGCGAAGCTTTATGACCTCTGCGGCGCCTTTCCAGAATCACCGCCGACCATCGCGGCACCCGCTGCACCCATCGTCGCAGTGGTTGACGTGCGCCGTCTGAGCGATGCTAGGGGATTGACCGCCTTACAGGCCTGCCGATTGGTGCTTCCCCTCTGGTTTTTGCGCCTCGTTAAATCGGGGCGCTGCGGCCGAACGATCGGCGACTAGAACAGGCGCGCCGGTGCGCTCTCGCGCGGCCTTATCGACCGCGCGCCAATCCACGCCATCGGCATATCGCCCGGCGGCCGCTCTGACGACATTCCTGGCGCCGCGTGCCGGCTCTAAGCTGACGAGGCGCGCGGTATCGATCTCCTCGGTTTGCGTTTTGCTCGGATAGACTTGCAGATATAGCCGGTTGCCGGCCCAGCCGGCGGTTGCCGGCTGATTGACGGTGCGCACCGATGCGCCTACGGAGAGCTGGCCGAACAGCCGCTCGATATCCTCGGGGTACATTCTGACGCAGCCGTGACTGACGTTGCGCCCCACCCCGTCCGGCTTATTGGTCCCATGGATCAAATATCTCGGCCAGCCGAGATGCAGCGCGTAATGCCCGAGTGGGTTATCGGGGCCGGGCCGGATAACCGCCGGGAGCTCGGGTCTTTCGGCACGGATCGAGGGCGGCGGATACCAGGTCGGATTTGCCTCCTTCCGGGTCACGCGCGTCCCGCCGAGCGGCGTCGTCTTGCCGAGCTGTCCGAGCCCGACGGGGAAGGTTTCAACCCGGTGGCCGCCGGGCGGGAAGTAAAACAGCCGGTATTGCGCGAGGTTGATGACAACCCCCTGCCGCGGCGCTTCGGGCAGGACGTAGAGGGAGGGTATGATCAGCCGGCGCCCCGCTCCAGGCGCAAACTGATCGACCCCGGGGTTTGCCGCTGCCAGCGCGGTATACCCCAGACTGAATTTGCGCGCGATGTCGTTGAGCCCTTCGCCGGGCTGAACCACATACTCGCGCACTTCGCCGACGACCTTCTGCTCAGGCGTCAGCGTAAATTCCTTGATCGCGCTGGGCGGCCCCTCGCTCGTCTGCAATGAACCTGTGCATGAGGCGGTGGGCAACCCAATCAGCAAGCTAAGTACAGCCAACCGCCATTGCGACAAGAGGCGCGAATTGATTCGGCGGCGCGAGCAAAACCACGCCGGCTTCCCAGTTTGCCTCATTTCGATGTCCCCTCCCCATGCTCAGCGTGGGCTACGATAAGGGGCCGATTTTCCGGTCAGTTGTGACAAACTTTCGAACCGGTCCAGCCTCCGCTGATTGCGGCTCGCTGCGCCGGCCGGTTATGGCGGCTACGGGCGCGGCGGCGCGGTGAAGATACTGGCGAGAAAGCGGCCGTAATCCGCGGTCGCTTGCGCCCGCACCCGATCGTTGCGGGCGATCGGGTAGGGCCCGGCCCCCAGCGTGCACAAGCCGAGGATTATCTTGCGCATAAACGGCCCGGTCATCGCCAGCCCGGTATTGCGGTCGCGGATCGTGCCGTCGCGTTCGACGAGAAAGGAACAGCCCGAGAGATTGCGGCCGATGGGGCGGGCGGCGAACGCGCCGTCCCATTGATGCACCGCGTCAGGGTAGACGATCGTCTCGACCCGGCTGCCCCCGGCCCGCAGATCCGCCGCCGTTTCGGCGCAGCGTTGGTGGTCGACGATCTCATCCTTGCCGCCGATCAGCATTAACAGCGGCGCGCCGGTCGTCCGGTTGTTCTCGAACCGGGCGATGCACGGGCCGTAAAACGCGACATGACCGGCAAAGCGCAGCCGCTCGCCATTTGGTTGGAGCGGCGCCAATCAATCGGCGACCTGCGCATAGAGCGCGTACATCGTCGCCATTGCACCGTAAGAGAAGCCGGTCAGCACGATGCGCCGCGGATCGATCTCCGGCCGCGCGGCGAGAAAGCCGACCCCGGCATAGGCGTCGGCCAGCATCATCGTCTCGGTGATGTTCAGGATACGGTCGATGAACTCGGTGCCGCGGTCGCGCCGCGCCCCGAATGAATCGACGACGAGAGCGGCCACCCCCATCCGGGCCAGCTGCGGCGCGTAGGTCAATTCGCGCGACGGGAGGATCCCGCCCGAGCCGTGCAGCAGGATCACCGCCGGCGCCGAGCGTGCAGCCTGCGGTCCGGTCGGCAGATAGAGCCGGCCCTGTGCGGTGGTCGGCGAAGCATCGCTGGTGCCGATGTCCTCGGGCGCGAACGGGCTCGTGCTCGGCCAGCTGACCGGAACGCCAGGGATGTCGCCGAGCGCCGCCGGGTCGGGCCACGGCTCGCCAAGACGCGACCAATTCACCGCCGCGGCCATGGCGCACAGTGTGAAGGCGAGCAGAAAGATCGCGGACAATCCCACGAAGGATTCTTTCCGCCTGGAACGCCGGCGTCTCGCCGGCATGCCGGCCGGAGGCCGGCGGTCCATAGAAACCCTGGCCAATCCTGCGCCGAACTCGGGCACTCACAGCGTCTTTTTGAAGACGGCCTGATAGCTCTGGCCCTGCGGCGTCGTAAGCCGGCCGTCGAGATCGGCGTAGAGCGGCCGGAACGCGAATTGGGTGCCATCGGAATTCTGGAAGCGCAGCTCGCCGTCGCGGATCACTCCGGTGCCATGCAAAACGCCGCCGGCCCGCCTGGTGTTCGATCCCATCGGACCGAACACGTAGAGGATCGAGGCGGTGCCGTCCGGCTGCACGCTTTCGACGACCAGCGCGGCGCAGAGCTGCGGGGTCCAGGCGGCATCGCTCCAGACGCCGATGAGTTGCCGGTAGGGTTCCGGAAGTGCATCCCGGTCGGCGAGCCGGACGGTGACCGGCTGGTCGCAAAACGCGCGCTGGGTCGCCGGCCCTGTGGCGACGGGGGCGGGGGCGGCCGGTGGTGGCATCGGGGCTGGCAGCGTCACCGGTGCGGGGGGCGGCGAGACGTCCGGGGCGGGGCTCGACGCGAGGGGCGGTGCCGCCGGGGTCGAAGACAGCGGCGGCAACGGCTCCGGCTCGATCGAACGCGGCGCCGCGCCGGGGTAAAGCGGCGTCGGCGGCGGCAGAGGCTGCTGTGCCAAGGCAGCGCACGACCCCAATGTCACCAGCGCGGCGGCGGCAAAGCGGTACATGGCAGGGCTCCAACCCAAGGTTCTGTGCTGGCGCCTATTACGCATGCAAAATGGCATTTGAATGACGCGCAACGGCTACCGAGGCCCGAGCACCAGACGTCTCTTCTATAATCGTCATCCCGGCGAAGGCCGGGATCCACTGATCAGCCGTCTGTGCTTCTGACAAGTGGGTCCCGGCCTTCGCCGGGACGACGGTTCAGGTTAGCGCCGGCCGAAATCGATCCGGGGGTCGATGAGCATGTAAGTCAGATCGCTGATCAGCTTCAGCACCAGCCCGATCAGCGTGAACACATAGAGCGCGCCGAACATGATCGGGTAGTCGCGGTTGATCGCCGCCTCGAAGCCGAGCAGGCCCAGCCCGTCGAGCGAGAAGATGACCTCGATCAACAGCGCGCCGGTGAACAGGATGCCGATAAACGCCGCCGGAAAGCCCGCCACCACCAGCAGCATCGCGTTCCTGAAGATATGGCCGTACAGCACGCGCCGCTCGCCGAGCCCCTTGGCGCGCGCGGTCAGCACGTACTGTTTATTGATCTCGTCGAGAAAGCAGTTCTTGGTCAGCATCGTCAATGTCGCAAAACCGCCGATCACCAATGCCGTGATCGGCAACGCGATATGCCAGAAATAATCCAGGATCTTGTGTGGCCAGTCGTACGACCACCAATCGTCACTGATCAGCCCGCGCAACGGAAAGATCGAGAAATAGCTGCCGCCGGCGAACAGCACGATCAGCAATACGGCGAACAGAAAGCTCGGCACGGCGTAGCCGAAGATGATGACCGCGCTGGTCCACACATCGAAGCGGCTGCCGTCGCGCACCGCTTTGCGGATGCCGAGCGGGATCGAGATCAGGTAGGTCAACAGCGTCGTCCACAGCCCGATCGAGATCGACACCGGCAGCTTGTCGCGGATCAGGTCGACGACGCGGCGGTCGCGGAAGAAGCTCGTGCCGAAATCGAAGGTCGCGTAATTCTTCATCATCAGCACAAAGCGTTCGAGCGGCGGCTTGTCGAAGCCGTACTGTTTTTCGAGCTCCTTGATGAAGGCAGGGTCGAGGCCGCGGGCGCCGCGGTATTGGGTTTGCGTGTTGCTCGGCTGGTTGCGCAATTCGCCGCCGGTGCCGCTGACCCGCTCGGTTGCCGCGATGTCGGTGCCCTTCAGCTTCGAGATCATCTGCTGGATCGGCCCGCCTGGCGCCGCCTGCACGATGAAGAAATTGACCACCATGATCGCGAACAGGGTCGGCAGCATCAGCGCGATGCGCCGGATCGCATAGGCGATCATCGCCGCGCCTCAGTATTGAGTCCCTCTCCCGCACTGCGGGAGAGGGTGGCCGAGGCGATAGCCGAGGCCGGGTGAGGGTCGCTGGCGCCAAGCCGAGCATTTGCCCCCTCACCCCAACCCTCTCCCCCGGTGGGGGAGAGGGAGTCGTTTCGGGAGCGCTTCGAGGTCACTGCTGCTTCACCTCCCCCTTTTTTGCTTCGATCGTCTGCTCGGCCTTCGGATCGACCCACCAGCTGTCGATGCCGATGCCGTATTT
>VAZR01000229.1 GCA_005888515.1 Alphaproteobacteria bacterium
GACCCTGCCGCATCTGCTGGGCGGGGTGCGCGCCCCGGCCCTGGTGGTGTGGGGCGATGACGACAAGATCGTGCCCTACAGCGCCGGCCAGCTTTATGCCCGGGCGTTGCGCGAGGCGCGGCTCGAAATGGTCCGCAATACCGGGCATTGCATCGACATGGAGCAGCCCGAGGCGCTTGCCCGTCTCGTCATCCCCTTCGTCGATCAGAATTAGGCCTTGAATTGCCCTCTCTGCCCTTCAGGGCGGAGAGGGAGGGGACCCGCCGCGCAACGGTGGGGAGGGTGAGGTGGGTATCGGCCACCGCCCTGGAATCCCCCACCTCACCCCGGCCCTCTTCGCCCCCAGGGGCAGAGAGGGAGAAGCAGGAGGAGAACGCCAATGCATGTCATGTACTTCACCGAGCAGCCGATGTCCGCCTACCCGGCCGATATCGGGCTCGAGGCCGGCCACACCGCGCTGATGTTCTCGAACAAGCACTTCGACCCGGTGGCCGGCAGTCGGCTCTATAACGAATACCTGGAGCACTACATCTACGCCGAGGAGCAAGGCGTCGAAGGCTTCATGCTGAACGAGCATCATAACGCGCCGTTCTGCATGCAGGCCAAGTGCAACATTTTCGCCTCGATCCTCGCCGCAGTCACCAAGAAGGCGAAGATCGTTCTGCTCGGCAATCCGCTGCCGTTGGCGGAAAACCCGGTACGGCTCGCCGAAGAGCTGGCGATGATCGACATGATCTCGAAAGGCCGGCTCGTCTCGGGCTTTGTCCGGGGCGGCGGCCAGGAGCAGCTCGCCAACGGCGTCAATCCGGCCTTCAACCGCGAGCGTTTCGAAGAGGCGCATGATCTTGTGGTCGCCGCCTGGTCGCGCGAAGGCCCGTTCCGCTGGGAAGGCACGCACTACCAGCAGCGCGTCGTTAATCCGTGGGCGGTGCCGTTGCAAAAGCCCTATCCGCGGGTCTGGATTCCGGGCGTGCTGAGCCAGGAGACGATCATTTGGGCGGCGAAGCAGCGCTACCCGTACATCGCGCTCAACACCTCGATCGAGGCGACCAAGAAGATTTGGGAACTGTACGACAAGGTTGCCCTGGAGACCGGCTACGAGGCCGGCCCGGAGAACCGCGGCTATCTGCAGCAGGTGCACGTCTCGGATAGCGAGGAAAAGGCCGAAAAGAACGCCCGCCAGTTCCTGTGGATGCAGGGCGAGTTCACCGGCCTGGCGCATCCGGTATGGGCGAACCCGTCAGGGTATTTTTCGCCGCAGCTGCGCCGCAACTTTGTCGAGTTCGCGGTCGGCCGCGCCGAGAACCCGCGCGGCCGGCCGACCTTCGAGCAGCAGGTCGCCGATGGGCGCGTGTTTTTCGGCACCCCGAAAACGGTTATCCCGAAATTGCGCCGCGTGCTCGAAGAGACTCGGCCGAGCATCTACGGCATCTGGGGCAATGACGGCAAGGTCAGCAACGAGGATGCGCGGACTTGCATCCGTCTGCTAGGCCAGGAGGTCATGCCGGCAATGCGCGAGATCGGCAAGGAGCTGGGCCTCAAAGACCCGTTCGAGACCAACGCTCCGGTGCACCTCAAATACTCGACCGACCTGAAGCGGATGCCACAGGCGGCGGAGTAGCGAGCCCCAATCGCACAAAGAACATAGGTCCCGGCGAAGGGCGGGACCTATTTTGTTATCAGAACAGTTCGGGATCGAACTCCATGACCGTCGCGCCGCCCATGATGGCAGGGAGATAAGACGGCGCGCGCGCCAGGAAGTGCTCAGCGTAGAACCGAGCGGTCGCAAGCTTGGCGGCCCGCAGCTCCGCTGCCGGCTGGCGTAAGGCGGCGGCGGCGACCCGCGCCGTCAGCCAGCCGCCGAGAACCGTGCCGAACAGCTCGAGGTACGGCACTGAACCCGCGGCTGCGATTGCCGGTTCCACGCCGACGAGATGCATGGTCGCGGTGTCGAGCGCGGCGGTTGCATCCGTCAGCCGCTGGCGTACGACCCTCAGCTCACCGGCGTGCAGTTCGGCGAGGCTCGCCCGCATCTCGGCAATCAGCTCACGCGCCGCCTCGCCCTGGTCGCGACCGAGCTTGCGGCCAACCAGATCGTTGGCCTGGATGCCGTTGGTGCCCTCGTAGATCGGCGCGATGCGGGCGTCGCGCAAATATTGCGCCGCGCCGGTCTCCTCGATGTAGCCCATCCCGCCATGCACCTGGATCCCGATCGATGCAACCTCGACACCGAGATCGGTGCACCACGCCTTGACCACCGGGATCAGCAGATCGGCGCGGCGCTGTGCACGGAATTGCGCTTGGCCATCGCCCGCCCGGCGACTCGCATCGATCGCCGCCGCGGCGAAATACGCCATTGCCCGCATCGCGTCGGTCGCCGCGCGCATCGACAGCAGCATGCGGCGCACATCCGGGTGATGGATGATCGGCGGCGTTCCCTCAGTATTACGCGGCACGCCAGCCGGCTGTCCCTGCACCCGGGTGCGCGCGTAGTCGCGCGCCTGCTGATAGGCCCGCTCGGCGATCGCCACGCCCTGCACCCCGACCAGGAGACGCTCGCTGTTCATCATCGTAAACATCGCTTCGAGGCCGCGGTTTTCCTCGCCGATCCGCCAGCCGATCGCGCCGTCGCCCTCGCCGTACGACATCACGCAGGTCGGCGAGGCGTGGATGCCGAGCTTTTCTTCCAGCCGCAGCGGCCGCAGATCGTTGCGCTCGCCGGGCCGCCCCTCGGCATCGGGCAGGAATTTCGGCACCAGGAAAAGCGAGATGCCGCGGCTGCCCGGCGGTGCGTCGGGGGTGCGCGCCAGCACCATATGGATGATGTTGTCGGTCAGATCGTGGTCGCCATAGGTGATGAAGATCTTCTGGCCGGTGATGCGGTAGTGCTCGCCCCAGCGCGCATCCTGGTGCGGCACGGCGCGGGTGCGCAGCGCGCCGAGATCGGAGCCGGCCTGCGGCTCGGTCAAATTCATCGTGCCGGTCCATTCGCCCGAGACCAGCTTACCGAGATAGAGCCGCTGCTGCTCCGGCGTACCGTGCGCCGCGAGCATGTCGATCGCGCCGAACGATAACAGCGGGCACAAGGCCCACGCCATGCACGCCGAGTTCCACATCTCGACGACCGGCGTCGCCAAGGCCAGCGGCAGACCCTGGCCGCCATGCGCGGGATCGACGGCGAGCCCCATCCAGCCGCCCTCGGCATAGCGCCGATAGGCGTCGCGAAAGCCGGGCGGGGTACGCACGACGCCGTTTTCGAGGACGCTGCCTGTGCGGTCGGCCGGCTGGTTCAGCGGATCGAGCTCGGCCGCCGCGAAGCGCGCTGCCTCTTCCAGCACCGGACCGGCGAGCTCGGCCGCCTCGCCGCCGAGCCCGGCGACGGCATCGAGCACGAGGCGCATATCGGCGAGCGGGGCGGCGTAGGGCATCGGCGGCTCTCCGGAGAGGATGCCGCAGCATAGCGGATCGCGGCCTTCGCGGCACGGCGCTATGCTGCGGGCGGGAGTGACCAATGCGAAGCGCCCGGACCCTTGCCCGGACCCTTATCGGCTCGATTGCAGCGCTGCTGCTTGGCGTCGTGGCCGCGGCGGCGCAGCCGGCGCCGGACTGCCGGCAGGCGAAGACCGCGGCCGAGCGGGCGATCTGCGGCAATGCGGAGCTTGCCGCGAGCGACAAGGCGATGACGCAGGCCTATGCGGGTTTGCGGGCGCGGCTGCCATCTGAACAGCAAAAAGCGCTGCTCGCCGATCAGCGGCGATGGATTATCCGGCGGCAAGCCGTATGCGGCGACAAATCGGAGGAGGCGCTCGCGCAATGTCTGCTTGCCGAAACCGATGCCCGTCGCATCTTTTTCGCCGGCAAGAGCCCGAATGGCGCGCCCGATGCGCCGCGGATCGTGCCCCGCCTGTTTCACGAAACCCGCAAAGGCCGCTACGAGATCTCGATCGAATACCCGCAGATGTTGATGCCGCGCGGAACTGCGGCGACGGCTTTCAATCGTGCGGCGCGCGCGATTGCTTTCGGCAAGGACGCCGTGAAGGAGTACCGCGAGATGGAGCGGCCGATGACCGCCGGCGCGGAAAATTTCTACCACGTCGATTATACCGTCTCGTACCTCGACCGGCGCCTCGCATCGGTGGTCTTTACGATTGCGACCTTCACCGGCGGCGCGCATCCGAACAGCGCCCGCGTCGCGCTGCTGTTCGACCTGGCCGCCGGCCGCGCCTTAAAGCTCGCCGATTTTTTGGCCGACCCGACGCAGACCGTCGCGGAAATCTCAGCCCTGTGCCGTGAACAGTTGGAGCGCCAGGCGAAGGAGGAAGGCTGGGAACTGTTCGACAACGCCGATTTCGGTGCGGTTGTGGGTGGGGCGGAGAACTGGGCGGCCGGCAAGGAGGGGATCGAGATCCTGTTCGATCCGTATTCGGTCGCGGCCTATGTCATCGGGCCGCGCGAATGCCGGCTGAGTTATGCCGATCTCAAGCGCTGGCTCAAACCGGCCGGACCGCTGCCGCCACAATAGAACCTTGGCCGCCGGCGGGGCTGGCTATCCCGGCCGATAGAGCCAATCGGGTGCGCCTTCGGTCTGCCATTGGGCGACTAGGCTGAAAAAGCGGTCGGCCGCGCCCTCCCGGCGCGTTCCCGGGATGTAGAGCTGATGCAGGCGCCAGGCGGCGATGTCGTTGCGCGCCTCGATGTCGGTGCGAGTAAAACCGCCGCGCAGCGCCGCAGAATGGCTGCCTGTACGGCCCGGACGGTCGCTCGCCCAGGCGGAATTCGCCAGCCCGCGCCAGCCGAGCGTCCGGTCATTGATCTCTCCAAAGCGGATCAGCTGGTCGAGTTCGCGGCGCTCGATCCACCAGCCGCCGCTCATTGTCTGCGCCGGGGTCCCAAGCTGGCTGCCAAAACGATAGAGGACCGAGCCTTCCTTGATGTCGTAGCGCACCGGCTGGATCATGCCGCCGGTACGCGGCGCCAAACTGGTTCGGCCGGAAGGATCGAGCCAGATTTGCTCTTCCGGCCGGGTCGAATGCCCCATCGCGGCGAGCAGGCTCGTCGGATCGGCGAAATCGGCCTCGTTGAGGGCTGCCATGGCGCCTCCCGAACGGCTACTGCGCCTCGCGCGCTTTGTTGTAGGGCCAGATCAACTCGCCGGTCTTGAACTGCGCCGGCGCCAGGATCGTGATTCGCGAATCATCGCGGAACTGGTCAAGATCATTGCCCTTGATTCCGTGATACTGGACAAAGATCGGCCGCGCCTCGGTCCATTCGCCGTCGGGCCCGAAGGTGATGTCGCCGACGATCGTCTTAAACGGGTGACTGTGCATGTATTGCGCGAGCTTGTCCTCGTCGAGCGATCCGACCGCGGTGATCGCATCGCCGAGGATCTGCAATTCGGCATAGGCGAAAGGCGGCAGGAAATAGCCGAGCGGATCGACGCCTTCGGCCGGCGCCTTCGCCTGGTACTGCTTCAGGAAATCCCAGATCCCCGGGAATTCCATCGTCTTCGCCGGCTCCCACAGCTCGGTGATGACGATCCCGTTCATCAGCGGCCCGAGCTGTTGGCGCATCGCGGCGGTGGCGACCCCGACCAGCGCGCCGCCGAACATGTTGGTCTTGAGGCCGATTTCGTTGATCGCGCGCAACAGCCCCGCCGTGTCGGGCGGATAGGAGGCGACATAAACGACGTCGGGGTTGGTCGCCTGCACGGCGCGAATGATCGGCGTGTAATCGACCGTGGTCGGCGGGTAGGCCCGGTCGTACACGGTCTTGAGACCGATTTTCTTGACATTCTCACGCGCGCCGTCGAGCGCGTTGCGGCCGAATTCGGCATCGGCAGTTACGAGCGCGATCGTCTGCGGCTTCGGGTTCTGCGCCATCGCGATCTCGAACCAGCCCTTCGAAAAGGCAGGTTTCGGATCGGGGCCGAACACCAGCATCGAGAAGTATTTCGGATAGTGGAACTCCACATTGATGCCGAGCGAGAACAGCCCGAAGAACAGCCGGTTGTGCTGCATCACGATTGGCATTGCCGGCGCCACCATGTTCGTGGCGTAACCGGAAATGACCAAATCGACCTTGTCGACATCGATCAGCTTCGTGTAGATGCCAGGAACGGTCGACGGGTTGCTCTGGTCGTCGTAATAGACGAGCTTGACCGGCCGGCCCAATAGCCCGCCCTTGGCGTTGGTGTCCTCCGCCCAGATCTGCATGGCCAGGAGACCCGATTTCCCGACCGCAGCGAGGCCGCCGGTCAAGGCCATGCTGAGCCCGATCGTGATCGGCTCGGCAGCGCGGGCAATCATGGGGCCCGCCAGAAGCACCAGCGCCGCGAAGGCAAAAGCGAACGCCCGTCCGATGTGCGTCATCGCGGCAAACCTCCCCGTTCTTGCTTGAAGCGTGCGCCTTGCGTTGGATCGGCCGAATGGCAAGAGTAGCCCTCTGCCGCGCCGCCGGTAAACAGGGAGCGCCCCCGTGCCGAATTTCGCCGCCAATCTCAGCATGATGTTCCAGGAGATCGGTTTTCTCGACCGGTTCGACGCGGCCGCGCAGGCTGGGTTCAAAGCGGTCGAGTTCCTGTTTCCCTACGAGCACCCGCCCGAGGCAATCTCTGAGCGGCTCGAAAAGAACCGGCTGACCCTGGCCTTGTTCAACACTGTGCCCGGCGACTGGGCCGGAGGCGAGCGCGGCCTCGCCGCCTTGCCGGGACGCGAGCAGGAATTCCGCGATGGCGTCGACAAAGCGATCCTCTACGCCAAGGCGTCGCGTTGCCGGTTGCTGCACACGATGGCTGGGCTGTGGCCCGAGGCGCGCGACAAGGAAGCCGGCGAGCGGGTTTATATCGAGAATCTGCGCTGGGCCGCCGACCGCATGGCCGGGGAGGGGCTGACCGCGGTCATCGAGCCGATCAACACGCGCGATATTCCCGGTTATTTCCTGAACTACACGGCGCAGGCGTTGCGCATTATCGAGCGGGTCGGCCGGCCCAACCTCAAGCTGCAGTTCGACCTCTATCACGTGCAGATCATGGAGGGTGATCTTGCGACCAAGGTGCGCGCGCTCGCCGGCCACTACCCGCATGTGCAGATCGCCGGCAATCCCGGCCGCCACGAGCCCGATATCGGCGAGATCCATTACCCGTACCTATTCGACCTATTGGACGAGATTGGCTACCCGGGCTGGATCGGCTGCGAATACCGGCCGAAGGGCGACACCCTCGCCGGCCTCGGTTGGGCCAAAAAATACGGCATCGGCTCCTAGTTGCTGGATGACGGGTGTACGTCCTTCGAGACGCACCCTTCGGGCGCTCCTCAGGATGAGGTAAGTTTTGGCGATGGCATTAAGAAAATCCCTCATCCTGAGGAGCGCGCGCGGCGGGCATCTCGAAGGACGCAACAATGCTGATTCAGCCCACCACGTACAGGTCTGATCGGATGCGCATCGTGATCACCGGCGGGTGCGGCTTTCTCGGCAGGCGGGTGGCGCTGAAATTAACCGGCGACATCGCCGATCGCGCGACCGTCGCGCGCGTCATCGGGCCGGGTACCGACGCGGTGTTTCATCTCGCCGCGATCGTCAGCGGCCAGGCCGAGGCCGACACCGATCTCGGCTACCGCGTCAATCTCGACGGAACTCGTGCGGTGCTTGATGCGTGCCGTGCTCTCGGGACCGCGCCGCGCCTGGTCTTTGCCAGCTCGCTCGCGGTCTATGGCGGCGTCTTGCCATCAAAGATCGGTGATGACACCGCGCTGACGCCGCAGACCTCCTACGGCACTCAGAAGGCGATCGGCGAACTCCTGGTCAATGATTACAGCCGCAAGGATTTTGTCGATGGCCGCGCGCTGCGCCTGCCGACTGTCGTGGTGCGCCCGGGCCGGCCTAACCGCGCCGCCTCGACCTTCGCCTCCTCAATGATCCGCGAGCCTTTAGCGGGGCAGGAGGCGATCTGCCCGGTATCGCCTGACACGGTGATGGCGCTGGCTTCGCCGCGCCGCATCGTCGCCGGGCTGGTGCATGCACTCGGCATCCCCGGCGAGGCGTTCGGGACGAGCCGGTCACTGCAACTGCCCGGCTTCTCGGTGTCGGTCGGCGAGATGGCGGCGGCGTTGCGCCGCGCCGGCGGCGAGGCGGCGTACGCGCGCATCCGCTGGCAGCCCGATCCGCAGATCCAAGCGATCGTGTCGAGCTGGCCGCCGGCTCTCGCGACGTCGCGCGCCGAGGCGCTCGGCTTCGGCCGCGACAAGGGTATTGACGAGGTCGTCGCAGCCTTTATTGCGGACGATTTGCCATTGCAGAAGCAACTGGTCGCGTGATGTCCGCCCCCGACCCAGTGAGGCGCTGTTTTCGCGGTCGTCGGCATCGTCAGACTGGTGCTCAGCCATTCCTATGCTTTCTGGTGGCTCGGTGCCGCTGCGGCGATGCTTGCATTCGCGCTTGCCTGGCCAGCGGCGCTCGCGCCGCTGAACCGGTTGTGGCTGCGGCTTGGCCTGGTGCTGTACAAGATCGTCAACCCATTGGTAATGGGGATGGTGTTCGTCACGACGGTCGTGCCGATCGGCCTCGTCATGCGTGCGCTCGGCAAGGACCCGCTGCGGCTGCGCGAGGAGCCGGCCGCCGCGAGCTACTGGATCGCGCGCCAGCCGCCGGGTCCGGAACCTGATACTATGAAACACCAGTTCTGAACGGAGACGCCGGTGTCGTTTGTGCGCGAGTTGTGGCTGTTCATGCGGGTGCGCAAGAAATTCTGGCTGTTGCCGGTCATCGTCATGACGGCGGCTTTCGGCGGCCTGATCGTGCTCAGCAAAGGCTCGGCGATCGCGCCGTTTCTTTACACGTTGTTCTGACCGGTTGCGGCGGCGTGTACATCCTCGGCCTCTCGGCGTTTTATCACGACAGCGCGGCGGCGCTCGTCACCGACGGCCATATCGTCGCCGCAGCGCAGGAGGAGCGCTTCACTCGCAAGAAGCATGATTCCCGCTTCCCGGTAAACGCGCTGCGTTACTGTCTCGACGAGGCTGGGATCCCGCTCGACGCGGTCGACCACGTTGTCTTCTACGACAAGCCGTTCCTCAAATTCGAGCGGCTGTTGGAGACCTATCTCGCTTTTGCGCCGCGCGGCTTTCGCTCGTTCCGGATGGCCCTGCCGTTGTGGCTGAAAGAAAAGCTGTTTCAGAAGCGGCTGTTACGGCAGGAGCTGGAAAAGCTAGCTCCGGATGGCGATTGGGAAGAGCGGCTGCTGTTCGCCGAGCATCACCAGAGCCATGCCGCCTCCGCGTTCTTTGCCTCGCCGTTTCAGGAAGCGGCGGTGCTGACGATGGACGGGGTCGGCGAGTGGGCGACGACATCGGCCGCCCACGGCCACGGCAACCGGCTCGACATGCTGAAGGAAATCCATTTCCCGCATTCGCTCGGGCTGCTTTATGCGGCGTTCACCGCCTATACCGGGTTTCGGGTCAATTCGGGCGAGTACAAGGTGATGGGTCTCGCCCCCTACGGCGAGCCGCGTTTCGCCCAGACCATCCTCGATCACCTGATCGATGTGAAGCCGGATGGCAGCTTTCGGCTCGACCAGAGCTATTTCGATTATTGCACCGGCCTGTCGATGACCAATGCGCGTTTCGAGGCGCTGTTCGGCGGCCCGCCGCGCGCACCCGAAGCGCCATTGACCCAACGCGAGATGGACCTCGCGGCCTCGGTGCAGGCGGTCACCGAGGAAGTCGTACTGCGTCTGACGCGCGGAATTGCTGCCGAGACCGGCGCCCGCAATCTGTGCCTCGCCGGAGGCGTGGCGCTCAACTGCGTCGCCAATGGCAAGATCCTGCGCGACGGCCATTTCGAGCGGCTGTGGATCCAGCCCGCGGCGGGCGATGCCGGCGGCGCGCTCGGCGCTGCTCTTGCTGCCTATCACCTCCACAAGAAAATGCCCCGCCTGCCACTCAACGCGCTCGATGCGATGCAGGGCTGCTATCTCGGGCCTGGCTTTACGCAACCCGATATCGAGCAACGCCTCAGCGCGGTTGGCGCCAGCTTTCAGACGATGGCGGAACCGGAACTGCTCGAGGCGACGACATCGGCGTTGATCGAGGAGAAGGCGGTCGGTTGGTTTCAGGGCCGCATGGAATTCGGACCGCGGGCCTTGGGCGCCCGCTCGATCCTCGGCGATCCGCGCAGCCCCTCGATGCAGAAGACGCTGAACCTCAGGGTCAAATACCGCGAGAGCTTCCGCCCGTTCGCCCCGTCGGTGTTGCGCGACGATGTGGCCGACTGGTTCGATCTCGCAGAAGATGCGCTCCGAAATCCCGGCGGTGACCCACGTGGATTATTCGGCGCGCATCCAGACCGTGCACCGCGAAACCAACCCGCGATATCACGCGCTATTGTCGACCTTCAAGGCGCGCACCGGTTGTCCGGTTCTGGTCAATACCAGCTTCAATGTCCGCGGCGAACC
>VAZR01000230.1 GCA_005888515.1 Alphaproteobacteria bacterium
AGTTCAGCTGATTTTCAATCGTCATGGGGTCGGCGACGAGACCATAGACCGAGATCAACGCCGACATGCCCGGGAAGATCGACAACAGCGTGTAAAACGCCACCCCGGCTGCCATGATCGACACGTGGTCACGGTCGATCTCGGCCCAGAAATTTTTGAGGATCGCCCACCAGCCGGGCCGCGCCTTGGTTTGCGTGAGGATGGTCATACCGCCCGAACATTCTTGCCGCCGGCCCGTTCCGCCCAGGGCCGGGCTGGTTAGGGCGGCGTCGGTCCGACAAGCGGCAATGCAGTCTCGGAAAGACCGCGCCGTTGCAGGCTTGCGAACACATCGCTGAAATGCGCCGCCGCCGAGCGCTCCAGCCCTTCAAGCCAGTTCTGGTCGAGAAACGAGGCGAGCGCCGGCTGTCCGAGCGCCGCTTCCCATAAAATGCCGAGCAATGAGGCCTCGGCCTCGTCGCTTTCCCGTTCGATCAACGGCACCACCGCGGCCTGCTCGGCGGCGGTGCGCTCGCGCGTATCCGGGCCCGGCCCGAGCCCGAAATCAATCAACCGGCGGCGCTCCGGCGGCGCGAGCACGAAATGCGCAACCTCGTGCAGGATCACATAGGCCTCGGTAGCGCCGTCGAGCGCCGTGCCGTCCCAATTGAAGCCTGGGCGGGTTCCCGGCGGATGAACCGGCACACCGAAATGCCGCGCAACCGCGAGCGCCTGCCGCCGATGCCGCTCAGCCGCTGCGCCGGTCGCGCGATCGGGTGCGGTGGCGCGGATGGGGGCGAAGGCGGCGCGCGCGGCGGAGTCATCGAGCCGCGCCGCAAAGCGATCGAGCGCCGCGCCGAGCCGGTCGCGCGGGATCGGAGTCAAAATCATCCGCTAAATATAGGGGCAGCAAAGCTGCCCGCCGCGGGTCTAGACGTTGCGGCCTTCTAGACGTTGCCGTCTTCTAGACATTGCCGCCGCTAGACGTTGACGGGCGCGAGCGGCTCGCGGCCGCGGATCAGATCGGCCGCCTTCTCGGCGATCATGATGACCGGGGCGTTGATGTTGCCGCCGACGAGGTCCGGCATTATCGAAGCATCGACCACCCGCAATCCGTCGACGCCGCGCACTCTGCATTCGGCATCGACCACCGCGTCCGGGTCCTTGTCGGTGCCCATCTTGCAGGTGCCGAGCGGATGATGGACGGTGATCGCGGTGGCGCGGATATATGCATCGACCTCGGCATCCGACCGGCAGCCCGGGCCGGGACCGATCTCCGAGGCGACAAACGGCGCTAATGGCGTTTGCCGGCCGATGTCGCGGGCCAGCTGCACCCCGGCGCGCAATGTCGCCCAGTCTTGCGGCCTCGCGAGAAAATTCTGCCGGATCCGCGGCGCCTGTTTCGGGTCACGTGAGGTGAGCGTGACCTGCCCGCGGCTTTCCGGCCGCAGCAGCACGGCGCGGCAGGCGAAGCTGTCCTCGTAAGGCGCGACGAACGGCCGGAAATAGGGCGCTGCAGTCAGCGGCGCGGCGCTGCACAACAGCTGGACATCCGGCATCGGCAAATCGGACTCGGTCTTCAGGAACGCCATCACGCCATGCGGCTGGCTTGCGGCGATGCCGCGGCCGCGCAAGCGCGCCTTGGCGATCTCGCGCACGATGCGGTCGGCGCGCATCTTGCGATGCAGCGGCCCGGGTTCCTTCCGCCGAAACATGACCGCGACCGCGATGTGGTCCTGCAGATTGCGGCCGACACCCGGCAAGGGCACGCGCGGCGCGATGCCTTGCACGCGCAACGCGAAGGGATCGCCGATTCCCGACAGCATCAGCAGTTGCGGCGAGTTGATGACGCCGCCCGCGAGGATCACCTCACGCTCGGCATGGACAAGGTGCTTTTCGCCTTCGTGCAAATATTCCACCCCGGTCGCCCGCATGCGATCGAGCACGATGCGGGCCGCCAGAGCGTTGACCTCGATCTTCAAATTAGGCCGCTCTAGGGCCGGGCGCAGATAAGCGACCGCCGCGCTGCAGCGGCGGCCGTCGCGGATCGTCATTTGCGGTTTGCCGAAGCCTTCCTGCTGCGCGCCGTTGTAATCCTCGGTCGTCGGGTGCCCGGCCGCGGCACCGGCTTCCGCGAGCGCCTCGATCAGCGGGTCCTGGTAGCGCGAGCGCTCCGTCGTCAGCGGCCCGTCGCTGCCCCGGTACGAGTCAGCACCGCCCTCCCAGCTCTCCTGACGCCGGAAATAGGGCAGCACGTGAGCGTATGACCAGGTCGTCAAGCCCGACTCGGCCCACCGGTCGTAATCGGCGCGATTGCCGCGGACATAGACCATCGCATTGATCGAGGACGAGCCGCCGATCACCTTGCCGCGGGCGCATTCGATTTTCCGGCCGCCCATCCTCGCCTCGGGCTCGGCGAAATACATCCAATCGTGCAGCCGGTTGTTCAGAATGCGGCCCCAGCCGAGCGGGATATGGATCCACGGATCCTTATCCCAGCCGCCGGCTTCGAGCAGCAGCACCCGCGTGTTCGGGTCCTCGCTCAGCCGGTGGGCCAACGTGCAGCCGGACGAGCCGGCGCCGATGATGACATAGTCGTAGGATGCGTTCGTCATACCCTCAGCATCGAAAGAAGCGCGGTGCAACGCAACGGCGCCTTGCTTGTGGGTTGTTTTGGGCGGGCCTATCCTTCCGAGCAAGGAGAATACGATGGCAATTGTCGAGAATCAGCGTGCGTCCGAGATCCCGTGGCGGCCGGGTTATCGCCGCTTCACGTTGGCCGGTCCGGAGCAGGGCGTCGCGTGCTCGGCCAGCCTCAGCATCATCGAGCCGGGTGCCGGCGCGCCGACTCATTTCCACAACACCGCCGATGAGGTGATCATCGTGCTCGAGGGCGCGCTGGAGATGTGGATCGGCGACGAGCGCCGCACCGTGGGCGCCAACCACACCGTCTCCTTGCCGGCCGGCGTGCCGCACGGTTTTGTCGCGGTCGGACCGGGTCCGACGCGGATCGTGGCGTTCCTGCCGCAAGCAGGGGAGGCCGTCGCGACCACCTATGTCGACGGCGGCCCGCCGCAGAGCGCCGATCGGCGCTGAATTTACAACCCGACCAGACGGGCGCTTTCGCTCCAAAGTTCTTCGCCGAGGCGGTCGTCGCGCGCCGCGGGATCGGGTTCTGCGATCCGGTTGCCGATCACGTAAGCGCCGTGGAATGGCGTCGGGTCGGCGATCGTGGCAAGAAACAACGAGGTGGCGGCGCCCTTCTCTGGTCCGATCAGAAACGGCTTCATGATGCGCCAGCCCAAGCCGGCGAGCGCGCCGGCCCGGTCGCCGATCGCCGTCGCTACGACCCCCGGGTGCAGACAGGCGGCGGTCACCTCTTTCGCGTCCAAGCGGCGCGCCAAGGCACGGGTGAACAGGACGTTGCACAGCTTGGAGCGGCCATAGGCCGAAAGCGGCGTCCAGTCGCGCGGCCGGGTGGTCTCGCTGATGTTCAACCGAGCACCGCGATGCGCCTGCGATGCGACGGTGACGATGCGCGCCGGCGCTGAATCGCGAAGCCGTAGCAGCAGCAGGTTGGTCAACAGGAATGGCGCCAGGTGGTTGACCGCAAAGGTAAGCTCGTAGCCGTCCCCGGACAGCTGAAAGCGTGGGCTGATCAGCCCGGCATTGTTGACCAGCACATCGATCCGCTCGTGTTCTGCCAGCAAGGCTTCGGCCAGCTCGCGCACCGCGGCGAGGCTGGCGAAATCGGCGAGCGCAGTCTCGATCCGGTCCGAGCCGGAACGCTCGGCGACGAGGCGCCGCGCCCGCTCGGTGCGCGCCGGATCGCGGCCGACCATGATGACCTGCACGCCCTGCCGCGCCAGACCGAGCGCGGTGTAGAGTCCGATGCCGGCCGTCGCGCCGGTGACGATCGCGACCCGCTCGCGCGCCGAGATCACCGCGGCTCCAGCCCTTTCGATTTGATGATCGGCGCCGCTTCGAAGCCGGCGAGAAAATCGATCAGCGCCTTGGCCGGTGCCGGTTGTGCGCTGGCAGCGGGGATTCCGGCGAAATAGACCAGATCGGGGCTTTGCAATTCGGCCGGAAGAGGTCCGACGATGTCGACGCCCGGTATACCGATCAGCTCGCTGATCGGCTGCATGCCGATTTCGGCCTCGCCCTTTGCGACGGCCTCGCCGACCAGCGGCGGCGCGCCGGCGCTCCCCGAAATCGGCCGCAGCTTGGGCTTGAGTTCAGCGGCAATCCCGAGCTGCTCGAACACTTTGGCCATATGAATGCCGCTCGTGCCGCCGCTCGCCGGGTCGGTATAGCCGATCGATTTGGCCGCGAGCAGGGTCCGCTTGAACGCATCGACCGACCCGATATCGGGCCGCGGTGCGCCCTTCTTGACGGCGAGCCCGATGGACGCGCGGCCGATCAGCGCGATGCTTTCCTTGTCGATCTTTCCTTCGCCTTGAAGCTTCTTGATGCGCGGCTCGGTCAGGATCGCGACATCGATCGCCTCGCCGGAAGCGATGCGCTGCTCGACCCCGCCGGCGGTCGCGAAATCGAGGATCGGGTGATGGCCTGACGTTTTCTCAAAGTCCGGTGCCAGCTCCTGCAACAGCGAGCGCAACGCCCCGGCGCTGAGCAGCTTGATATCGGCCGCGTGCACCGGAGCAAAGGACGACGCCCCAATCACCAGCGCGGCCAAGATCAGTAAACGCACGGTAATTGTGGGCGATGCGGGGTCGGTGGAGGGAGCCGCTCAGAGATCGGCAATTAGCCGGGCTCCATCCCTTTCGCCTTGTAAACCGCCTTCGCCGCGGGACCGGCGAGGAAATCGATCAGCGCCTTGGCCTCGATGGGGCGCTCGCAAGTCCAGGGAGTGCCGGCGACAAACGCCAGGTCCGGGCTCTGAAATTCGGCCGGCAGCGGGCCGACAACGTCGATGCCCTGTACCTGCATCGCCAGACTCAGCGGCAGGATGCCGATTTCGGCCTCGCCGCGCTGGACGGCATCGGCGACGGGCGGGATTGCCTGCCCGGCAGCCGCCTTCAGCAGTTTGAGTTTCGGTTTGATCTCGCCGGTGATGCCGAGTTTCTCGAACTGCTGCGCGACGAAAATTGATGCCGCGCCGCCCGGTTTCGCGGCGCCCTTCTTGACCGCCAGGCCGTTCTGCTGTCGCGCCAGCTGCGTTGTCGTGCCGCCGACCATCTTGGCCTCGCGCACCTGTTTGTCGAACAGCGACTTGGTCACGATCGCGACGTCGATCGTGTCTTCGCCTCTGACCTTTTCGTCCACCTTGCCGGCAGTGGCGTATTCGATTTTCAGCTTATGCCCGGAGGATTTCTCGAAGGCTTGGGCCAATTCCTGGAGCGCGGGGCGGAATCCGACGGCGCTCGTGACCGTGAGTTCGGCCGCCCCGGCCGTCGCGGTCGATAGACCGGCAAGCAGCGCCAGAATGGCGAACCTTCGGATCATGCTGCTTTTTACCATGTTTCCCTCCCCTAATCGTTGTGCCCCGTGGCCGTTACAGGCTGTCCAACCCGTTCGACCAGCGGCGGCAGATATGGTGTGCGATTGCAACCGGACCCGGCAATGACACCTGCGTCGGGTCGTCCGCTCCGGTGGCGGCGCCCGCTACCATCGCGCGGATCTCGTCGCGATGAAACCAGCGCGCCTCGGCCAGCTCCTCGGGATCGACGGTGATCTCCTCGGAAAGCGCCTCGCATAGAAAGCCCATCATCAGGCTCGACGGAAACGGCCAGGGTTGGCAGGCAAGATATTTCACGCGGCCGACCCGGATGCCGGATTCCTCGTGGACCTCGCGGCGGACGCCTTCCTCGAGGGTTTCGCCCGGCTCCATAAAGCCGGCAAGACACGAGAACCGGTTGCCGGGACGCCGGCGGTTGCGGCCCAACAGGCCATAATCGCCGCGCACCGCCAGCATGATCGTCACCGGATCGGAGCGGGGATAATGCGATGCCTTGCATTCCGGGCAGCGCCGCACCCAGCCTGCCGATTCGACGCGGGTCGGCGAGCCGCATTGGGCGCAGAACCGGTGCCGTGCGTGCCAATCGATCAGCGAGCGGGCTTCCGCCACGATCGCTGCCTCGCCGCCGGGAAGCAGCGGCGCCAGGCTGCGCGCATCGATCGGCTCGCGGTCGGCGCCCGCGATTTCGGCGGTGCCGGCGTCGATCGCGAAATGGGGGCGCCCGTCGTCGAGCCCGAGAAAGATCAGCGTGGCGCCGCGCTCGATCGGCTCGCGCCACGGTTCGACCGGCTGCCAATCGAGCTGGAGCCTATCGAGCGGGTTGCCGGCAAAGCAGTAGATCTCTTCCATCGCGCCGCGAGACTAGTGGGGAGCCGCTCGCGGCGCAATTGCCGCCGGGGGCTGCCCCCCGGCGCCGCGCGTCAGGCCATCGCGTTGCGCATCGCGCGGACGCTGTCGTGGTTCATCTTGACTTCGCGGTACTGCTTGCCGATCAGCGTGCGGACATCGGCCGGCAGATCCTCCTGCAGCGCCTCTTCATAGGCCCGCTTGGCGGAATCCTCGCCTCGCTCGCACTCATCGAGCACGGCATGTTCGTCCATCCCGGTGATCCGCGAGCGGATATCGACCCAGAAGCGGTGCAGCTGCCCTGTCATCGAGCTGCTGCGCTCGGGATCACCGCCCAGCTCGCGCACTTTCTGCTGCAATTGCGCGGCGCCGAGCCGGCAACGCTCGGCCTTTTGCTCGAAAAACGACTTCAGCTGCGGGTTTTTGACCGCGTCCGCGCAGGTGCGAAAACCCTCTTCGCCGTCCTTGCTGGTCTCGATCAGATCATTAAGCGTGCCGATGACATCATCGCGGTCCATCGCCCGAGTCCTTTCGCTGCGCGCCGCGGGCGCGGCGCCAATCCTGCATTGCCAAACGCCTCAACCGCGACGGTCGATCCGATTTTGCTATGCTGATCCGCCGGGTTTCGGTCCGCGAGCCCGGCTTGGGCGTGAACTTTACCCGAGGTGACAGCATGGCGCCGCGCGTCGATCCGGTCCCATCCGACGAGAAATTGCCGGCCAGCGCCGATGTCGTGATCGTCGGCGGCGGCATCATCGGCGCTAGCACGGCCCTGTTCCTGGCGCAGCGCGGCGTCTCGGTGGTGCTGTGCGAGAAGGGCCACATCGCCGGCGAGCAGTCGAGCCGCAATTGGGGCTGGTGCCGCAAGATGGCGCGCGACCCGCGCGAGATCCCGCTGATCATCGAGAGCCTGCGGCTGTGGGAGCGGATGAACGGCACCGTCGACGCCGAGACCGGGTTTCGCACCTGCGGCATCATGTATCTCGGAGAAAATGCCGAGGCCCTGAGCCAGATGGGGACCTGGCTCGAACATGCCCGCGAATTCCAGCTCGACACCCGGCTGATCGATGGCGCCGAGGTGGCGCGGTTGTTGCCGGGCATCGCCAAATCCTGGGCCGGCGCGCTTTACACGGCGAGCGACGGCAAGGCCGAGCCGCAGTTAGCCGCGCCGGCGATTGCTCAGGGCGCGCGCCGCCGCGGCGCGACGATCATGACCGGCTGTGCGGTGCGCGGCATCGAGACCGCGGCGGGGCGGGTTTCGGCCGTCGTCACCGAAAAGGGCCGTATCGCCTGCCAATCGGTCGTGCTGGCCGGCGGCGCCTGGTCGCGGCTGTTCTGCGGCAATCTCGGGGTCGAACTGCCGCAGCTGAAGGTCTTGGCTTCGGTCATGCGCACCGAACCGTTCGAGGGCGGGCCGGAAATCTCGGCGACGGGCGGGCTGTTCGGCTACCGCAAGCGGATGGATGGCGGCTACACGGTCGCGACCTTGGGGGTGCGCACGATCGATCTCGTGCCGGACAGCTTCCGCCTGTTTCCGGAATACCTGCCGAGCATCCGCTTGCATTGGAAGAAACTGCGGTTTCGGGTCGGCCGGCGCTTTATCGAGGAATGGCAAACGCCGCGCAAATGGGCGCTTGACCGAGAGTCGCCGTTCGAGGCGATGCGGGTGCTTGACCCGGAGGCGGATCCGTTCGTGCTGGAGCGGGCCCGCGCCAGCATCGCCGAAAGCTTTCCGGCATTCCGCAATG
>VAZR01000231.1 GCA_005888515.1 Alphaproteobacteria bacterium
AGCGGTGAGATTCGAACTCACGACCCTCAGCACCCCATGCTGATGCGCTACCAGGCTGCGCTACGCTCCGACCGGGCATCTCTGGCGAGGCGGGCTATCATATAGGGCCGCGGGCGAGGTGCGCAACGCACCCGCATCAGGGGTAGTCCGTCTGGATCAGGGCTCCTTGTGCCGACGCCAGAGCGCGTCGATCAGGCCGCGCGCTTCCAACAGCTCGCGCCGGATATCTTCGAGTGCTGCCTTCAGGTCGGGCTTGCCCAATCGCGCCGCCGAGCGGCGGGGCGGCCGCGACGTCAGCGGCACGGTCGTAGCGCGGCGATCGGGTTCGAGTGGAAATAAACTCGGTGAATCGGTCCTCTCGGCAACAGCAACCCCATTGCGGGCAGCATCCGACCCGCCGAGCAGCTTCTGGACACCGCGGATCGTATAGCCTTCCTGATAAAGGCACTGGCGGATACGGCGCAGCAGCTGGATGTCTTCCGGGCGGTAATAGCGCCGGCCGCCACCCCGCTTCAGCGGTTTCAGCTGAGGAAATTTGGATTCCCAGAAGCGCAGCACATGCGTCGGAATGTCGAGGTTTTCGGCAACCTCGCCAATCGTACGGAACGCGGTGTCGCTCTTGCCGAGCCGCCGGGTTCCCCTGCTCTCCCCCGGCTCGCTCACTTACGCGCGCGCCGACTTAGTCGTGCCACTGCCCGATCTGGCGGCGGCGCGCCTCGTGCCGCTCGCGCCAGACCGCTGGTTGAGTCCATTGTTGATCTGATGCTTCAAGGCATGCGAAGCCCGGAACACCAGAACGCGGCGCGGACTGATCGGCACTTCCTGCCCGGTCTTTGGGTTGCGGCCGATCCGTTGTCCCTTTTTTCGCACCGCAAAGCTGCCGAAGGACGAGATCTTGACCATCTCGCCGCGCTCAAGCGCATCGGAAATTTCCGCGATCACCGACTCGACAAGCTCGGCCGACTCGTTGCGTGACAAGCCGACTTCTTGATAGACCGCCTCGGTTAATTGAGCGCGGGTGATCGTGTGCCCGGCCATGGCGTCCTCCCTGATTTTCAGGAGGTTAGCCCCGCCAAAAAACCTCGTCAAATTCCAAAGCGTTGTCGGCGATTTTTGCGGCGTTGCAGCAACATGCCGGTATTACCAGCGAGCGATGCTGGCGCCCCATGTCAACCCGCCGCCCAAGGCTTCCATCAACACGAGGTGACCAGGCCTGATGCGGCCGTCCGTTACTGCTTCTTCAAGCGCAAGCGGGATCGAAGCCGCCGAGGTGTTGGCATGACGCTCGATCGTGACGACGGTCTTGTCGGCGCTCAGCCCGAGCTTGCGGCCAACCGCGTCGATGATCCGGGTGTTCGCCTGGTGCGGCACCAGCCAATCGATATCGGCCGGGCTGAGGCCGTTGGCCGCCAACGCCTCGTCGACGACGCCGCTCAGATGCTGCACCGCTTGGCGAAATACCTCGCGCCCCTGCATGCGCAAACAGCCCGCCATGCCGGTCGATGAGGGTCCGCCATCGACATACAGGATGTCATGCTGGCGACCATCGGAATGGAGGTGCGTCGAAAGGATGCCACGGCTCGTCGGACCGGCATCGGCTACCGCGTTCAGCACCAGTGCCCCAGCTCCGTCGCCGAACAGCACACAGGTCCCGCGGTCCTGCCAGTCAAGGATTCGCGAGAAAGTCTCGGCGCCGATCACCAAGGCGGTACGCGCCTGACCGAGCCGCAGCGCGTTATCGGCCACCGCCAACGCGAAAATAAAGCCGGAGCACACCGCCTGCACGTCAAAGGCGGCTCCCCGCTTCATGCCGAGCCGCGCCTGCACCTTGACGGCAGTCGCCGGGAAGGTTTCGTCCGGGGTGGCGGTCGCGAGCACGATCAGATCGAGATCGTTGCCGCTCATGCCGCCGCGTTCGAGCGCTTGTCGCGCGGCGTGAAACGCAAGATCGGAGGTCAGTTCGCCATCGGCCGCGATGCGCCGCTCGCCGATCCCGGTGCGCTGGCGGATCCATTCGTCCGACGTGTCGAGTCGCCCGGCGAGCTCGTCATTGGTCACGATGCGCGCGGGCAGATACGCGCCGCAGCCGACAATCTGTGAGCGAAACATCATCGGCGCGCGGGTTACAGTGCCGCCGATTGTTGCGGAGGCGGCAGCTTGTTGAGTTGCGCCAGCTCGTCGCGGATCTTTTCGAGGAAACCGTTGACCTTGAGGTCGATCGCGACGCTGATCGCGTTGGCGAAGCCGAACGCGTCCGTCGAGCCGTGGCTTTTCACCGTGATGCCGCCGAGGCCAAGGAACATCGCCCCGTTATAACGGCGTGGGTCGAGGCGTGCCGCCAGTTTCTTCAGAGCCCCGCGGGCAAAGACATAGCCGAGCCGCGCCAGCGGCGAATGACGAAACGAGGCGCGCAGCGATTCGCTGAACAGCTTGGCGATGCCTTCCGCGGTCTTTAGCGCGACGTTGCCGGTGAACCCGTCCGTGACGATGACATCGACCGTTCCGGCCGCGATATCGTCCCCCTCGATGAAGCCGTGAAAGCGGATCGGCGTCATGCCGCCGCGCAATTGCGCGCTGGCGCCGCGCACCGCGTCATTTCCCTTCAAATCCTCCGAGCCGACGTTCAACAATCCGACGGTTGGCTGGATCAGCCCAAGTGCAGTGCGGGCGAAGACATCGCCCATCAGCGCGAACTGCACGAGATTGTCGGCGTCGCATTCGATGTTGGCGCCGAGATCGAGCATCACGCTCTCGCCGCGCCGGGTTGGGAAAAAGGTCGCGATCGCCGGCCGGTCGATGCCGGGCATCGTCTTCAGCACGAATTTGGCAATCGCCATCAGCGCGCCGGTATTGCCGGCCGAAACGACGCCGTCGGCGCGGCCATCCGCCACGGCTTCGATCGCGAGCCGCATGCTCGAACGCCGCGCCGCGCGCAACGCAACCGACGGCTTCGCGTCATCCGCTACGACTTCATCGGTATGATGCAGCGTCGCCGCCTTAGCGAGGCGCGGCAGCTTGGCTAGCAGCGGCGCGACCCGAGCCTCGTCGCCGAACAGCAGAAAGCGCGCCGCGGGATAGCGCGTCAGCGCGATGTCGGCGCCCTTCAGCACCACGCCTGGAGCGTGATCGCCGCCCATCGCATCGAGGGCGATCGTGACGCTGGCGCTCACCGCCCGCTGATCCTGCGCCGCCGGGCGGCGATCAGGCCGACGACGATGGCTGCTGCATCACCTCGCGGCCATCGTACTGACCGCATGCCTCGCACAGGTGATGCGGGCGCTTCAGCTCGCCGCAATTCGGGCATTCGACATAAGCCGCCGGGCTCAAAGCATGATGCGAGCGGCGCATTTTGCGCCGCGACGGCGAAACTTTCTTTTTCGGTACGGCCATGATCGACTCTTGGAAAGCGGCGCGGGGAAAGGGGGTACTTAGACAAAATCGCCGGCATCGGCAACAGTATTGGCCCGGTAAACCCGCACCGGGGAGACATTGGGCTCAGCGCCTCTGGAAAGCTCACGGTTTTTCCCGATCTGCGAGGCGCGACAGCACGGCAAACGGACCCGCATCGGCCTGCGGTTCGTCGATTTCGACAACCGCGCCAGGGCTGCGCGGGAAACTCGGCAAGGCGAGCGAGAATTCCTGGGCGACCGCCTCGCCGATATCGATGAACTCGTTAACGAGCGGCTCGAAGGCCACGTCCTCCTGATCCTCGACCTCGGCCTCGGGCGGCCCATAACGCAGCGCGAAATTCGCCGCCATCGCGCCGTCGACCGGATCAAGCGTCACGACACAGCTTTGCACGAAGGCGGCTTCAAAGGCGGCTTGCAGCAAAATCGTGTCCTGCCCCTGCCGCACAAGCTCAACCTCGGCCATCAGCCGATCGAGGGCGAGCAGGCCAAAGCGCTCCGCAAGCGCCTCGCGCTCTTTTTCAGTCGCCCTGATCTCCTGGCGGTACGGCTCGGTTCCGAGCTGCGCCACGGACACAATTCGCGAAAATTCGGGTCGCGAAAATTCGGGTCCATCTGCGCTCATCAGAGGCTCGCCCGTTGCGGTTCACATATAGCCGCCGGCGTATCGCCGAACGATACCTCGCCGGCCACCAGCAGTGCCGTCGGTTGCTCGCGCAACCGCCTCACCTCGCCGTGGAGATATCCGGCCATCGCATCGAGCGCCGGCTCAGTCGCCGCGGCCGTGCCGAACAGATTGCGCGCCAGGGCAGCTTTCAACGCCGCATCGCCGCGCGACAGCCCGCGTTCATAGGCATCGATTCGGCCATAAAATGCCTGCGCCATCCGTTTCACCTGACGGCCGACGCTGAGATCGCCGGTGCCCATTTCGCGCAGCGAGCGGTCAAAATCGGCGAACATCGCATCGACAAACCGCTGACCCAATTGCGGCGCGGGCGGCGGCTCGTTTTTCAGGCGGTGGAGGAACAAGAATGCGTGCAAACAGATCAACTCGAACCGGCCATCAACCGTGTCAGGAACACCGATATCGCTGAAAAATCCGCGCCGACGCGCCTGATCGACGATTCGGCGATAGGCCAGTTCGGCGGCCTTTTGCTCAGGGTTGCGGCGAAACAGCGAAATCATCGCGGATAAGCCGTTGATGCGGCTGGGGGACAACAGGTTGACAGCAACCAGCCCTCGGCTAAAGTCGCTTGCGAAAGATGGGCGCCGCCTGCGCTCATTTCAACGGAAGCTGGTCGCCTCATCCCGTGCGTCGCAACACGCCTCACCGCCTATCATTTCTTGCCCTGATCGCGAGCCTGCTCGCCTTCGCCGGTTTGCCCGCTTGTGCCCCGACGGTCGATAAGCGCGGCAATCTCCCCGAGCCCGACAAGCTCGCCGAGATCCGTCCGGGCGCGACCACAAGGGACGAGGTGAGCAAGATTCTCGGAACACCCTCGAGCATCTCGGTCTTCAACGAAAAGACCTGGTACTACATCAGCCGCCGCACCAAACAGGTGGCGTTCTTCGACCCCGATGTGACGGACCAGCAGGTCTATATCGTCAATTTCGACGATCGCGGGGTCGTCAAGGCGGTCGATCACAGGAATCTGAAGGACGCCCGCGATATCGAGCCGGCGCCCGGTGCCACCCCGGCCCCGGGCCGCGAGCTGACCTTCCTCGAGCAGATCATCGGGAATGTCGGTCGCTTCAATAAGACCAGCAGCAGTAGTAGCAGCGGCGGCGACACGTCAACCCAGACGGGCCGGCCGTACGAGCCGGGCGACCCCAACAAGCGTTAGCGCACCGGCCGATTTTTGGTTAGGCGCGCGACCGAGGCTGGCCGGCTACTGGGCGAGCCAGCGGCCGAGCACCGCCAGCAACAGCAGCGCCACGATGTTGGTAATCTTGATCATCGGGTTGACGGCCGGCCCCGCGGTATCCTTGTAAGGATCGCCGACCGTATCGCCGGTTACCGCCGCCTTGTGGGCCTCCGAGCCCTTGCCGCCGTGATGGCCCTCCTCGATGTACTTCTTGGCATTGTCCCAGGCGCCGCCACCCGAGGTCATCGAGATCGCGACAAAGAGGCCGGTCACGATCGTGCCGAGCAGCATCGCGCCCAGGGCGCTGAACGCGGCGGCGCGGCCGGCGATTGCCGCGATCACCGCATAGAGGATGATCGGCGCCAGCACCGGCAAGAGCGACGGGATGATCATCTCGCGGATCGCGGCCTTGGTCAGCATGTCGACGGCCCGGCCGTAATCGGGCTTTGCCTTGCCCTCCATGATGCCGGCGATCTCGCGGAACTGCCGCCGGACCTCGACGACGATCGCGCCGGCCGACCGGCCGACCGCCTGCATCCCCAGCGAGCCGAACAGGTAGGGCAACAGCCCGCCGATGAATAGCCCGATCACGACAAAGGGGTCCTGCAGCGCAAACCGAACATCAAGCTTCGGGAAATAGTGCTTCAGATCTTCGGTGTAGGCGACAAACAACACGACCGCGGCGAGCCCCGCCGAACCGATCGCATACCCCTTCGTTACCGCCTTGGTGGTATTGCCGACGGCATCGAGCGCATCGGTCGTGCGCCGCACCTCGCGCGGCAAATCGGCCATCTCGGCGATGCCGCCGGCGTTGTCGGTGACCGGCCCGTAGGCGTCGAGTGCGACAATCATGCCGGCCAGCGCCAGCATCGTCGTCGCCGCTATGGCGATCCCGAACAGGCCGGCAAGCAAGTACGCCAGCACGATGCCGATACAGATGACGACGACCGGCAGTGCCGTCGCTTCCATCGACACCGCGAGGCCCTGAATCACATTGGTTCCATGGCCGGTCGTCGAAGACAGTGCGATGCTGCGTACCGGCCGATATTCGGTTGCGGTATAGTATTCAGTGATCCAGACGATCAGGCCGGTTACCCCCAGCCCGACGATCGCGGCGATCAGCAGCTTGAGCCCCGTAACCGAGGTGCCCGTGGTCAACGCCAGCGGATCGGAAAATCCGATAAACCAATAGACGATCAGCGCGATTGCGATGACCGACAGGATGCCGGTCGCGATCAGCCCCTTGTAGAGCGCCTTCATGATCCCGTTATCGGGCCCCAGCCGGACAAAGAAGGTGCCGATCACCGAGGTCACGATGCATACCGCGCCGATCGCCAACGGCAGGATCAGCATTCTGTCGAGCAGCGGCGGCGCGAAGAAGATCGCCGCCAGCAGCATCGTCGCGACGATGGTCACGACATAGGTCTCGAACAGATCGGCCGCCATGCCGGCGCAGTCGCCGACATTGTCGCCGACATTGTCGGCGATCACCGCAGGGTTGCGCGGATCGTCTTCGGGGATCCCCGCCTCGACCTTGCCGACCAGATCGGCGCCGACATCGGCGCCCTTCGTGAAAATGCCGCCGCCGAGGCGGGCGAAGATCGAGATCAGCGACGCACCAAAACCGAGCGCAACCATCGCCTCGAGTACCCGGCGCAGCTCCTCGGCCGGAAACCAGGCGCGCAGAATGAAGTAATAGCCGCCGGCGCCAAGTATCCCGAGCCCGACAACCAGGAGGCCGGTTACGGCTCCCGCCTTGAAAGCCAAATCGAGCCCGGCCCGCAACCCGCTGCGCGAAGCTTGCGCGGTGCGCACATTGGCGCGCACCGACACGTTCATTCCGATATATCCCGCCGCACCCGACAGCACCGCGCCGATTAGATAGCCGATCGCGACATGAGGACCGAGCAGCAGGCCAAGGATGATCAGTATGACGATGCCGACGATCGCGATCGTGCGGTATTGCCGGTTGAGATAGGCATTGGCGCCGAGCTGGACCGCGCCGGAGATTTCCTGCATCCGGGCGTTCCCGGCATCCGCCGCCAGCACGACGCGGCTGGTAATCAAGCCATACGCCAGCGCCAGCACGCCGCAGGCAATGATGAGAATATATGCCAACGACATCCGCAGTTCCCTCAAAGGCGGTCGGAAAGAAAAAACCTGCCGGAAGCGCGCGCCTGGCGCGGCGAGCAGGCAGGCGGCCGCACCATGCCAGAAGCCCAACAATGAGGCAACCGCGCGATCGGGTCGCGGTTCCCCGCAACCTGGCGTATCCGTCCGCAGCGGCGCGTCAACGACGCTCAGAAGTGACGGTAGCCGCCGGCAGCGACCGGAACGGGCTTGCCTTCGGCATCGACGAGACGCACCCCGGCGCTCTTTTCGATCGTGCCGATCCTTGTTATCGGCAACTGAAGCTCCGCGGAGAGGCCAAGGATCCGGTCGCTGGCTTCCGGCGGCGCGGCAAACAGCAGTTCGTAATCGTCGCCTGCGGTGGCGAGCCGCGCGGCCAGGTCAGGCGCACTGGCGACGATCTGCTGCGCGGGAGCGGACAATGGGACTTGCGGCAACGCGACCGTCGCGCCGCCCTGCGAGGCCTCGCAGATATGTCCGAGATCGGCAATGAGACCGTCGGAGACATCGAGCATCGCACGCGCGATACCGGCCAGTAGCGGCCCCAATTCGACGCGGGGCTCCGGCAGCTGGAACCGTCCGATCAACGCGGCGCGCTGTTCCGGCGGAAGGTTCGGATAGGCCCCGCGCAATGCCGCGAGCCCGAGAAACGCGTCGCCGATCGTGCCGGACACCCAGATATGGTCGCCCGGACATGCTCCGCTGCGGCGGATCTCGGCGCCAGTCGCAACCTCGCCGATTGCGGTCAGGGACAGCACCGCCGGTCCCTCGGTCGCGACCGAGTCGCCACCGAGCAGCGCTATCCCGTAACGGCGCTGATCTTCACCGAGCCCCGACGCAAACCGTGCCACCCAATCGTCGTCGAGCGCGGCGGGCAATGCCGTCGTCAGCAGGTAATGGCGCGGCCGGGCGCCCATCGCGGCGAGATCCGACAGATTGACGCGCAGCAATTTGCGCGCGACGAGATCCGGCGGATCGTCGGGCAGGTAATGCACCCCGGCAACGATCGCATCGACGGTAACGACGAGCTGTCGTCCGGCGCCGCAAGACAGCAGCGCCGCATCGTCCCGCAGATCGAGCCCGCCCGGCCCGGCGAGCGGCGCGAAGAAGCGTCGGATCCGGCCGAACTCGCCGAGCCCCTCGCCGCTCACGGCCAGCTACAGCTCGGCGCCGCGCAGCGTGCGGGCGAGGCGATCAAG
>VAZR01000232.1 GCA_005888515.1 Alphaproteobacteria bacterium
GAGGAAGTCGCCGAGGTTCTGGACGTCCCCGTCGGAACGGTCCGCTCGCGGCTGTCGCGCGGGCGTGATGCCCTGCGCCGGCTGATGGGCGTGGTCCCCGACCGGCATGCCGAGATCATCATGGCCGATCCAGCCGCCTTGCGGCGCGCTGCGCAGCGGTTTCCGGCGCGGGCGGCGAATGGCGACCGCTACGGCGCGACGGCCCAGTACCCAGCGCGCGGCACAGCGAAGCCGGCGCGCGCTGCCGGTACGTTCTGAACTGATCTTCGCCAAGTTGAATTCGGAGGTATCCTCGCTGATCTGTGGAACGCATGCGCGCGTCGCGCGTTTTTCGGACATGTCGCAGAAATGCGGCAGGTGGGCGAGCCCGGGCCCTCGCCCTTAAACTTCTGGTCCGGTTCGGCAAAGTCTCCCTGTCGCGGGTTTGCCACCCGCATACTTATCCGGGATCGGTCAACGCCGGTCCCGTTTTTTTTCAGCGCAGCGAGCCCTAGCCGCCTGTGCCGCCGGGGAACGCGGCGCGCCGCCGCCGTGTTGGCGGGCCAGGAAAACGGCAGCCGAGAGGGATCATGCTGGGACGCCACGTCTATCGAGTCCATCCCATGGAAGCGCGCTGGACCGTCACTAAGGACGGGGAGAGCCAGCCGCGGGCCAGCTTTGCCAGTCGCGAGGAGGCATTGGCGGAAGCCCAGCGGCTTGCCGATGCCGACCAGCCGAGCAAGGTCACGCTCGACAATGGCGACGGCATCATCCTCGAAGAGCACCTGTTCGGCACGGATCTCAGCCAGGAGATCGGTGCTTGACCGCCATCGGGGTGTCAGATCTGATCCGCCGCTGAGCGAGCCGACGGCTTTGTCCGCCGCGTCCCTATTTCTGTGAGACGGGCGATGGTAATCGACAACGCAGTCCGGAGCCGGATCCGCCTTGAACTCGGCGACATCACGCGGCTTTCCGTCGATGCCATCATCAACGCTGCCAATTCGTCGCTGCTGGGCGGCGGCGGGGTTGATGGCGCGATCCATCGCGCCGCCGGCCCCGAACTGCTCGCCGAGTGCCGCGCGCTCGGCGGCTGCCCGCCAGGCGAGGCGCGCCTGACCCGCGGTTACCGGCTGCCGGCCGGGCATGTCATCCACACGGTCGGGCCGATCTGGCGCGGCGGCGAAGCGGGAGAAGCCGGAATCCTGGCGAATTGCTACCGATCTTGCCTGGCGATCGCCCAAGACCAGCGCTTTGGCGCGATTGCGTTCCCGGCGATCGCCACCGGCGTATATGGCTTTCCGCGAGAGGCGGCGGCCCGGATCGCCGTCGCCGAGGTGCTTAGGCATCTCGCGGAGCACGAGATCCCCGCGACGGTGATCTTCGCCTGCTTTGACGAGGCGACGCGCGAGGCGTATCGCGCGGCGCTCGGCACCGACTAGGAATCGAGAAATCAGTCGAGGCGCTTGCCGTCGAGATTGCGGTCGGCGAGCCGGCGTTTGCGCTCGGCGGTCTTGCGCTCTTCCTTTGTGCGACCGAAGGCGGCACGGTTTTCCGCCGCTCGTTCCGCCGCCGCGACGCGCTTCTTCGCCTTGCGAAAGCGGTTGAGGTTGATCACCGAAGCCATTCCCGTGCTCCTACAATTCAGGGCCGTGTACCGCGGCGGCGATCATATCGCTCGCACCGCCGAGCTCGCCATTGCGGCAGCTGGCCAGCACAAAAAGACGAATCGCGCTCGACAGGTTACCGCTGCGCTCGGCATCGATGCTCGACAGCAGCGCGTTCAGCGACACCCTCCGGCGCGCAGCGATCTCGCACAACGCGTCCCAGAATGCCGGTTCGAGCGATACGCTCGTGGGGTGCCCCGCGATTCGCACCGAGCGTTTGATGATCTCCGCCCTCCCGGTCATCGCGGCAACATGCCGGGCGCTAATCTTTTTGCAAGAGTTTAGCGAAAAGAAGCGATTGGTTAACACTCGCGGCTTGAAATAGACGGGGTAATCCGCAAGGATCACCTATCGACGGGGGAAGCTATGCCGGTTTGCTCGTTTGCGGGCGCCGCCGACGACGCGATACGTCGTCGGAAGCGTCCGGCGACGCGATGTATCGGCCATCTGATTTTAACGCGCGGCGACATACGAGGCCGGATTTGTGACCGGCCGCAACTGCGGACTTAATTGCAATGCTTGGAAGAATGTTGGGTTTGCTGTCCGCCGACATGGCTATCGACCTCGGCACAGCCAATACGCTCGTCTACGTCAAAGGCCGCGGCATCGTGTTGAACGAGCCCTCGGTCGTCGCGATTGCCAGCGTCAAGGGCCGCAAACAGGTCCTTGCTGTCGGCGAAGAGGCCAAGCTGATGCTCGGCCGAACGCCGGGCAACATCCAGGCGATCCGGCCGTTGCGCGACGGGGTCATCGCCGATTTCGAAGTGGCGGAGGAAATGATCAAGCATTTCATCCGCAAAGTGCACAACCGGCGCAGCTTTGCCAGCCCGCAGATTATCATCTGCGTGCCGTCGGGCTCGACCGCGGTGGAACGGCGCGCGATCCAGGAATCGGCAGAGAGCGCCGGCGCCCGGCGGGTCTTCCTGATCGAGGAGCCGATGGCGGCGGCGATCGGCGCCGGCCTGCCCGTGACCGAGGCGACCGGCTCGATGGTCGTCGATATCGGCGGCGGCACGACCGAGGTCGCGGTCCTCTCGCTCGGCGGCATCGTCTATTCCCGCTCGGTGCGGGTCGGCGGCGACAAGATGGACGAGGCGATCATCGCGTATATCCGCCGCAACCATAACCTCCTGGTCGGCGAAGGCAGCGCCGAGCGCATCAAGAAGGAGATCGGCTCGGCCTGCATGCCGGAGGACGGCGAAGGCCGGGTCATGGAGATCAAGGGACGCGACCTGATGAACGGCGTCCCCAAAGAAATCGTCATCAGCGAGCGGCAGATCTCGGAAAGCCTGGCTGAGCCCGTCGGCTCGATCGTCGAGGCGGTCAAGGTGGCCCTGGAGCACACCGCCCCCGAGCTGGCGGCCGACATCGTCGACAAGGGCATCGTAATGACGGGCGGCGGGGCGCTGCTCAGCAATCTCGATTTCGTACTGCGCCATGCCACCGGCCTGCCGGTTTCGATTGCCGATGACCCGCTGACCTGCGTCGCCCTCGGCACCGGACGGGCCCTCGAAGAGATGAAGACCCTCAAAAATCTATTAATCAATATGTGGTAAGGAGGGTTTTTCGCGTAGTATTACGCGCGGGGAAACGGTCCGGGGGGACCATGAAACCGAGGGCAGCCGCGCTTTTCGACCAGCGCCCTAGGGCGCGAACACGGCGAGAGAGGGCGTCATGATCCGCCTGTCTCCCCAATTGCGCGCCGGAATTCAGCGCAGCACGTTGCCCGCTCTGATCCTGTTATCCGCCGGGATCGTCCTTATCGGCAAGACCGACCAGACGATGTTCGAGAGGTTCCGCACCGGCCTGAGCGATGTCGCCGCGCCGGTGCTCGATATCGCGGCGCGGCCGCTCGGCGCAATCGAAGCGGCGCTCGACCGGGCCCGCGGCCTCATCGGAATTTATCAGGAAAACCGCCGGCTCGAGCAGGACAACGCGCGGCTGCTGCAATGGCAGCAGGTCGCGCTCAAACTGACTGCCGAAAACCGTCAACTGCAAGGCCTGCTGAAGGTCGTGCCGGATCGCGCCGTGTCGTATGTGACGGCCCGGGTCATCGCCAATTCCGGCGGCGCCTACGTCCGCACCGTCATGGTTAATGCCGGCACTGAAGGTGGCCTCGCCCGCGGCCAGGCGGCGATCACGGGTGACGGGCTTGTCGGGCGACTGACAGAAGTCGGCAGCCGCGCCGCCCGCGTATTGCTGATCACCGACCTCAATTCGCGGATCCCGGTCAAAATCGAGGGCTCGCACACCAGCGCGGTGCTGGCCGGCGACAATTCGGAACGGCCGCGCCTGCTCTATGTCGGGACCCCGGAAACACTCAAAATCGGCGACCGCATTCTGACCTCGGGCGAAGGCGGCGTCTTCCCGCCCGACCTGCCGGTCGGTGTGGTCAGCGCGGTTGGCGGCAGCGGTCCCCGAGTCGAGCCTTATGTCGAGCTGTCGCAACTCAGCTACGTGATGGTCGTCGATTACGGGCTGTCCGGGTCGCTACCGCAGCCGATCCAGCCTATGCCTCGCCCGGGCAAGCGCGCCAAGGTGGCGAGCAACGAGGAAACCCAAGCGCCGCCGCGCGGGACGCGCTGAGCCCGATGGCGCTGAGGGACTTCACCGAGCCGGCGCTGCCGCGAACCAACAGCAGCGCCGCGCGGCTGGTCCCGGTTCTGGCCACGATTATCGCCGCGGTCCTCTCGATCCTACCACTGCGTATTCCCGGCTATGCCGCTCTGACCCCTGCCCTCGCGCTCAGGGCGGTCTACCACTGGACAATTACCGCCCCGATCTGCTGCCCGCCATCGCGCTGTTCGCGATCGGCCTCGGCGAGGATCTGCTGGCCGGCGGGCTGGTCGGCATCGGCGCGCTGACGCTGCTGGTGACCCGGGCGGTGGTCTTGCAGACGCGCCGTCATTTCGTGGGCCGGAGCTTCCCGTTCGTCTGGGCCGGCTTCACGCTGGTCGCGGGCGGCGCGATGATCGGCCTGTGGGCGTTGCATTGCCTGCTCGAGCTCAGCTTTATCAATCCGCGCAACACCGTCTTCCGCATGGTGCTGACGATCGCGGTCTTCCCGGCCGCCAGCTTTCTGCTCGGCCGCATCCAGCGCGCGCTGATCGACGGCCCGCGCCTGGTGCGCAACCGCTGATCGCGAGCAGACCATGTCGGCACGCGAGAACCAGCGACAGAAACTGCTGACCAGACGCGCCGCACTGCTCGCTGGCGGTCAGGCGGTACTCGGCGGGGCTTTGGCCGTACGCATGTACCAGCTGCAGATCCTCGAAAAAGACAAATACGCCGTGATGGCCGAGGAGAACCGCATCAACATGCGCCTCCTGGCACCGCCACGCGGGAAGATTCTCGACCGTTTCGGCGTGGCGCTCGCCGATAACCGGCCGAATTATCGCGTCGTGGTCGTCCCCGAGCAGGCCGGCAATCTCGACGGGACGGTAGCCGCGATCGGCAACCAATCTGACCTGGGAGGAGATGGCGCGGATCGAAGTGGCGATGCCCGAGCTGCCCGGCGTCACGATCGAGCAGGGACTGATCCGTGATTATCCGTACGGCACCGGGGCATCGCATATGCTGGGCTACGTCGCCGCCGTCTCGGAGAAGGAGCTGACCGGCGATCCGCTGCTCGAACTGCCGGATTTCCGCATCGGCAAGAATGGCGTCGAGAAGGCGCAGGACATGCAGCTGCGCGGCGGCGCCGGTACCAGCCAAGTCGAGGTCAACGCCTTTGGCCGCGTGGTCCGCGAGATTGCCACCACACCGGGACAGCCGGGCCGCGATATCGTGCTCGGGGTGGATATGGCATTGCAGGAGTTCGTGGTACGGCGTTGTTCGGTCGAGGCCAGCCTCTCCTGTGTCGTGCTCGACGCGCTGACCGGCGACGTGTTGGCGCTGGTCTCGAGCCCCAGCTTCGATCCGACCCAGTTCTCGACCGGTCTGACCCCCGCGCTTTGGCAGGAGCTGTCGACCGATCCGCGCAATCCGCTGACCGATAAGGCGATTGCGGGCGTCTACCCGCCGGGATCGACCTTCAAGCCGGTGGTGGCGCTGGCGGCGCTCGAAGCCGGCGCAATGACCCCCGACAGCACGGTCAGCTGTCCCGGGTACTTCTCGCTCGGTAACGCGACCTTTCATTGCTGGCGCAAAGAGGGTCACGGCGCGATGCGCCTGCATGACGGAATAAAGAAATCCTGCGACGTCTACTTTTACGAAACCGCCCGTCGCGTCGGCATCGACCGCATCGCCGCAATGGCGCGAAAGCTCGGTTTCGGCAGCCCGGTCGGGCTCGACATCCCGGGCGAGCGCGGCGGCACGATCCCGGACCGGGAACGCCAGCTCGCCTTGACCGGCGTCGCGTGGCAGCCCGGCGAGACGCTGATTGCCGGCATCGGCCAGGGCGCGGTCACCGGGACGCCGCTGCAGCTGGCGACGATGGCGGCCCGCCTCGTCACCGGCCGCGCCGTCGTGCCGCGCCTGTTACGCCCGGAGGGCCGGCTGATCCCGGAGGTCAATCAGCCGGCCTCCGCTTTCGCTGAGCTTGGCGTCAACCCGCGCTGGCTGGCGCTGGTGCTCGACGGCATGAACGCCGTCGTCAACGAGCAGGGCGGCACCGCCTACGCCGCGCGCATCACCGACCCGGCCATGGCAATGGGCGGGAAATCGGGTACCTCGCAGGTGCGCCGCATCAGCCAGGCGGAGCGCGAGCACGGGATCCGCAAAGGCACTGCGGTGCCGTGGAAAGAGCGCGACCACGCGCTGTTCGTCTCTTTCGCGCCGGTCAGCGCGCCCCGTTATGTCTGCGCCGTCGTCGTCGAGCATGGCGGCGAGACTGGCGGCGGCGGATCGGCCGTCGCTGCACCGATCTGCCGCGATGTACTGCTCGAGACGCAACGTCGCGACCCGGCCCGGCGCGTGCCGCAACCCGAGGTCGCCGAAGTCGCGCCATCCGCGCCGCCGCAACCCGCCACCCGCTCCGACGCCCGCCGCGGCTAGGAGATGACAAGCTTTTCGTCCGATATCGGGCAGCGCCGGCTGACACTCGCCCTGGGCGGCGCGCCAGATGACGCGGTTTGCGATCGCCTTCATACCGATGATCCTGGTCGCAGTCATCGACATCCGCCACTGGTTCCGCGCCGCCTACTGGATCTATGGGGTGGCGCTGCTGCTGGTCATCGCGGTGGATCTGCGCGGGTTTGTCGGCATGGGTGCGCAGCGCTGGATCGACCTCGGCTTTATCCAGCTGCAGCCGTCGGAGATCATGACGATTGGGCTGGTCCTGGCGCTCGCCCGTTATTTCCACTGCGTCCCAACCGAGAACATCGGGCGCGTGTCGCGTCTGATACCGCCGGTGTTCCTGATCCTTATCCCGGCGGCGCTGGTGTTGAAGCAGCCGGACCTCGGGACCGCACTACTGCTGCTCGCCTCCGGGGCCATCCTGTGCTTCCTCGGCGGGGTGCGAATTCGGATGTTCGTGCTGGCGGCGGTCGGGGCCGGGGTGGCAGCGCCGATCGCCTGGCGCATGCTGCGCGATTACCAGAAGACCCGGCTTTACACCTTCCTCGACCCGGAGCAGGACCCGCTCGGGGCCGGCTATCACATCACACAGTCAAAGATCGCGCTCGGCTCCGGGGGATTGTTCGGCAAGGGGTTCCTGCTCGGCACCCAGACGCATCTGAGCTTTCTGCCGGAGAAGCAGACCGATTTCATCTTCACGATCATCGCCGAGGAATTCGGCCTGGTCGGCGGGCTTATATTACTGGCGCTGTTTGTCATGGTGATCGGCTATGGCTTCGCGATCGCGATGCGCAGCCGCAGCTTGTTCGGGCGCCTGCTCGGCCTCGGAATCGCGGCCAATTTCTTCCTCTATGCGTTCATCAACACAGCGATGGTCATGGGCCTTATTCCGGTGGTCGGGGTGCCGCTGCCGCTGATTTCCTACGGCGGAACCGCTATGATCACGATGATGCTGGGATTTGGCCTGCTGATGAACGTCGGGGTCCACCGCGACGTGCGCATCGGCCGGCGGGGCGAGAGCGAGCTCGGCTGAAACCCGGCAGCTTCGGGCGTGGACGCTGCAAGGAGAACGCCTTGGCCGACGAAAAAGAGGCGCCGGACGCCGGACGCCGGCTGCATGTAACGGTGCTTCTCGTCGCCTCGCGCCGCGCCCTCGACAACGCCCTCGAAGAGCTGGGATTCGCCGAGGATGACGACCGCGTCATCGAGCATGACGGCAGGCTGGCCTTTCTGACCTGCACGCATGACGAGGATTGCGACGACCTCTACGCGCTGATCAGCGAATTGTCGACGCGGGGCGAGAGCTGGGAACTGCAATCGCGGATCGATACCGAGGCGGGGCGGGCCGTCTATCAATCCTTGACCCGGCACCGGCCGGTCGAGGCGGTCGATGCGGCGGTCGAGGAAGAACCCGAGCCCGAGGCCGGCGAGGCAGCGGCGCACGATGTCGAGAGCAGCGAGGGCGTGCAGGCGCTAAAGCGGGCGTTGCGGCGGATCGAGCCCGCCGAGGCCTTCGCGACGATCCGGCCGGGCCGCGATGGGCGAGTCACCGCGCGCATCCTGCGACGCGGCTCACGCCGCCTGATCGCCGCGGCAACCGCCGGCGACGAGGCGACCCTGCGCGGCGTCCTGCGCGAGATCCTGCCGAATGTCATGCTCGATGTGGCAATGAAGCCGCCGAGTTGACGCGCCCGGGCGGCCTAAGCCGCCAGGCCGCGCTGGGCGAGCAGCGGCGCGACCTGCGGATCGCGGCCGCGGAAGCCGCGGTAGAGCTCCATCGGGTCGACGGTGTCGCCGGCGCTGTAGATCGCTTTGAGCTGCGCCGCCAATCCCGGGGCGAACGGATCGCCCGCCTCGGTAAAGGCACCGAAGCCGTCGGCGTCGAGCACCTCCGCCCACAGATAGGCGTAATAGCCGGCGGCATAGCCGCCACCGGCGAACAGATGCTGGAAATGCGCCGGCCGGTGCCGCAGCCCGATCTCCGCCGGCATGCCGACCCGCGCGAGAAATTCCTTCTCGACAGTGTCGATATCGAGCGCACCCGGATCGGCGCGCGAATGCAGATCGAGGTCGAGCATCGCGCAGGCGGCGTATTCGACCGTCGCGAAGCCCTGGTTGAAGGTGCGCGCGGCGAGGAGCCGCTGCAGCAGCGCCTCGGGCAGGGGCTCGCCGGTGCGGTAATGGCGGGCATAACGGCGCAAGGTGTCCGGCACTTCGAGCCAGTGCTCGAATACCTGTGACGGAAATTCGACAAAATCGCGCCGCACCGAGGTGCCGGATTGCGATGGGTAATGCACCTTCGACAGCAACCCGTGCAGCCCATGGCCAAATTCGTGGAACAGGGTGTGCGCGTCGTCGAAGCTGAGGAGCGTCGGGTCGCCCTTGGCGAAATTGTTGTTGTTGACGACGATCGGGAGCACCTCGCCGTCGAGGGTCTGCTGCTGGCGGAAACTGCTCATCCAGGCACCGGAGTGCTTGCCCGGCCGAGCGAAATTGTCGTGCAGGAAGAGGCCGATCGGCTTGCCGGCTGCGTCGCGCACCTCATAGGCGCGGACATCGGGGTGGTAGAGCGGACAGTCCCGGCGCTCGACAAAGCGGAGACCGAACAGACGGCCGGCGGTGTCGAACGCCGCCTCGACGATGTTGTCGAGCACGAAATACGGCTTCACCGCCGCAGCGTCGATCGCGTATTTGGTCTGCCTGACTTTCTCGGCGTAATAGCGCCAATCCCACGCGGCAATCGGTTCGTTCAGACCGTCCTCGCGGGCCGCCCCGGCCAGCTCGGCGCGTTCCTCGGCGGCCTTGCGCTTGGCCGGCTCCCATACCTGATGCAGCAAATCCGCGGCTGCTTCCGGGGTCTTTGCCATCGTGTCGTCGAGACGGTACGCGGCGAAGTTGTCGTAACCGAGGAGCCGCGCCTGCTCGGCGCGCAACGCCATGATCTCGCCGATCAGGGGCCGGTTATCGTGGGCGCCGGGATGCTCGCCGCGCGCCGCCCAGGCCTCGTAGGCGGTGCGGCGCAGATCGCGGCGTGCCGAGAAGGCGAGGAACGGCTCGACCGAGGCGCGCGCCAGCGTGATCGCGTAACGGCCGTCGAGGCCGCGTTCCCTGGCCGCAGCAGCCGCAGCGGCGCGGGCGAAATCCGGCAGCCCTTCGAGATCGCCTTCGTCGAGCACGAGGCGCCACTCGTCTTCGTCATGCAGCACGTTCTGACCGAACAGCGTGTGCAGGCTGGCCAGACGTTCCGAGATTTCCGACATGCGCGCCTTCTGCGCCGCATCGAGCAGCGCACCATTGCGCACGAAATTGAGATGGTGCCGTTCCAGAACTCGGCGCTGGTCGGGCGCGAGGTCCAGCCGCTCGCGGTCGCGCCACAACGCGTCGAGCCGCTCGAACAGGGCGGGATCGAGCATGACCCGCATGTGATGAGCCGCGAGGCGAGGCGCGTAATCGCGGTCGATTGCGTCGAGCGCTTCGTTGGTCGCGCTGGAGGTCAGGTTGTTGAACACACGGCCGATCCGGCGCAGCAATTGCCCGCCGCGCTCGAGCGCCTCGACCGTATTGGCGAAGTCGGGAGCTTCGCGCAAGCCGGCGATGGCCGCGATTTCGGCAGCGTGCTCGGCCATGCCGCGGTCGAAGGCCGGCGGGAAATGCTCCGGCGTGATCCGGTCGAAAGGCGGCAATTCGAACGGAGTATTCCAGGCCTCGAAGAACGGGCTTTCGGTCATCCGCCGTAACATCCGATGTTGCCGATGATGCGCGCGCA